>CADBUP010000067.1 GCA_902797885.1 uncultured Ruminococcus sp. | reverse complement strand
TCGGGTATTATGCTTAAAAAGACAAAGATGTTCGCCGGTGATCCCGCTCCGTTCGTTATGGAACTTCCCGCATATCATATGCCGACACTCTTAAATGTTCTTAGAAGTATGTGGGAGCGTGGCTGGTCATTCATTAAGAAGGCCGGAACAATCATCTTGCTTTCAACTATCGTTGTTTGGTTTACAACATACTTTGGATTTGTTGACGGAGAGTTCGGTATGCTCACAGAAGATCAGCTCGATATGAGTATCCTGGCGCGTATCGGTAATGTGATTGCTCCTATCTTTGCTCCGCTCGGCTGGGGTAACTGGCAGGCAGCTGTCGCTTCAATTACGGGTCTTGTTGCGAAAGAGAACATCGTTGGTACAATGGGTATTCTCTACGGCGGAGGCGGTACGGTTTACGGAAACCTTGCTCATGCATTTACACCTGTTACCGGATATTCATTCCTCGTATTTAACCTTCTTTGCGCTCCGTGCTTTGCGGCAATCGGCGCAATCAAGCGTGAGATGAACAACGCAAAGTGGACATGGTTCGCTATCGGTTATCAGTGCATATTCGCTTATGTTATCGCTTTGATTGTCAATCAGATTGGCGGAATCTTTGAGGGTAATGTAAACGTATTCGGCATCATTGTTGCTATAGCGCTCATCATTGGTATTGTATATATGCTGTTTAAGCCGTATAAGGAATCAAACACACTTAAAACAAACGTAAAGGTAAACGCTTAAACTAATAAAAATATGTTAGGAGGATTGACGTATGACTTGGTTTATGAATAATTTAGGAACAATTATAACATTTCTTATCCTTGCGGCGGTTGTTGTGCTTATAATTCGCCGTATGAAAAAAGACAAAGCTGAGGGGAAATCCTCCTGCGGAGCCGGGTGCAAGTGCTGCTCGCTTCACGGAAAATGCGGTGGATGCGGAGGTAAACAATGATGATGACAAGGGGTTTACAATCGTATCTGTTCGGAATTTTAGCCGCGGCGCTCTGCATAGGAGTTATTGCTCTTACTTCATATATAAAAAAGAAGTGCAGAGACGCAATGAATAAGAAAAAATAATTAAACAGTCCGCGCAGCAATATTTGTGCTGCGCGGACAAAATACTATCCCCGTCATAAGTCCGCAGTGGCGGGGAGGTACATAAAATTCTATCGCGGACAGAAAGAGGTTTATTATGAAGTTTTTAGATTTTGTTAAAAATGAGAAATTTTTATACTTTGTAGGCGGAGTTCTTGCTGCAACCTATGGCGTAAAAGCGGCAAAAAGCGAAAAGACGAGGAAGGTATGTGTAAACGGTCTGGCGAAGTGTATTAAGCTTCAGAACGATGCACAGGAAACATTCAAGAATATGAAAGAAGAAGCACAGGATATCTGCTATGATGCAAAGCAGGCCGCCGATAACGACTAAGTAAAGAAGGGTGCCCGAATGAAATACAAAATTGTTTATGACTCACCGGGTAGATTACGCTTACGCTGTGGAGGCGGAACTTTTTCGAAGAATCAGGAAAGCAGCCTTGCCGGACGTCTTTGTGACATTGACGGCGTCTGTTCCGCTGAGGTTTCTGCCATAAACGGCGGAATATTGTTATACTATACCGGTGATATAAAAGAAACTCTCCTTAAAACCGTTACCGATATAAAGGTGCATGACCTCACGGAACAGCCCTTATCCTCGACTCAGCTTATTGACGAAGAATTCAAAAGGAATTTTATTTCGATTATTCGAAAAAGAATTATAATGAAGCTGTTTGTGCCGAAGTTTATAAGTGTTCCGCTGACTGTGCTGAGAGCTGTTCCGTTTGTAAAAAACGGGCTTAACAGCCTTTCAAGCGGAAGACTTAATGTTGACGTTCTTGATGCGGTGTCAATCTCGGCCGCTATTTTAAGCGGAAGGCATTCAACTGCTTCGTCGGTAATGACGCTTTTAAATATTTCCGCGCTGCTTGAAGGCTATACGAAAAAGAAAGCAAAAAATGCGCTCTCTGACAGCCTTGCCCTTAACATCGATAAGGTGTGGAAGATAGAAAACGGACAGGAAAATTATGTTCCGCTCGCGGATATTAAGACGGGCGATGTTATCAGAGTCCGTCAGGGGAGTATGATTCCTGTTGACGGAAGCGTGAGTGATGGTGTTGCTGAAGTAAACGAAGCGTCTATGACAGGCGAATCCCTGCCGCAGCACAAAAACGGCGGAATGACCGTCTATGCGGGAACGGTTATCGAAGAAGGCAGCCTTGATATTGTGACGACAAAGCTCCCCGATGACAGTCGGATTCATAATATAATCGATTTGATTGAGAATTCAGAGGACTTGAAATCAAGCCTTCAAACCAAGGCGGAAAGCTTTGCTGACAGGCTTGTTCCGATTAGCTTTCTGACAAGTATCGGAGTATATCTCTTCACAGGGAACATTACAAAGGCGCTGTCGGTGCTTATGGTTGACTATTCGTGCGCAATAAAGCTTTCAACACCGATTTGCGTTATTTCGGCAATGAGAGAAGCGACAAACTATGACATAATGATAAAAGGCGGAAGGTTCTTAGAAAACTATGCCTTCGCTGATACTATTCTGTTTGACAAAACGGGAACACTCACGGTTTCGTGTCCTAAGCTTGCTAAAGTTGTTGCTTTTGAGGGTTATAGTGAGGATAAAATCCTGAGGATTTCCGCTTGTCTTGAAGAACATTTTCCGCACAGCGTTGCGAAGGCTATAGTTCGCGCTGCGGCGGAAAAGAACCTTGAGCACGCCGAAGAACACGCTGAGGTTGAGTATATTGTTGCTCACGGAATAGCTTCAAAGCTGAACGGAAAAAGAGTTCTGATAGGAAGCTCACACTTTATCTTTGACGACGAGAACATTCCTTTAACAGAGGAACAAAACGAGCTTAGGGCTAAACTCGGCGAGAAATATTCAATGATTTATCTTGCCATCGGCGGAACGCTCTGCGGAATCCTGTGTATAGAGGACCCGATTCGTGAGAATGCGAATACGGTTATCAAAAAACTTAAAGAAAAAGGCTTTTCTAACATAACTATGATTACCGGTGACGGTGAGAACACAGCTGTAAATGTGTGTCACGAGCTCGGAATAGAGCATTTTTATGCGAAGGTCTTGCCCGAGGACAAGCTTAATATAGTAAATCGTGTTAAGGACGAGGGTCATAAGGTTGTTATGGTCGGCGACGGAATTAACGATTCACCTGCGCTCGCCGCAGCTGATGTGTCTATAGCAATGAAAGACGCTTCGGATATAGCACGCGAGGTAGCCGACATTACGCTATTGGAGTCTGACCTTGACAGGCTTGTCGTTCTTCGTGATTTAAGCGAGAGTATGTTTAAGAGAATACATAAAAACTATCGCTTTATATCTCTGTTTAACAGCGGCCTGATTCTTCTCGGAATTGCCGGAGTGATTTCACCTGTTTCAAGCGCCTTGCTTCATAATCTATCCACTATGGGAATCTGCTTAAACAGTATGAAGCCGTTTCTTTCAAACCCAAAGGAGGAAGAAGATGCTGTCCTCGACTAAGAAAAAGTATATGTTCATTATATATGAACTTAGTAATAAGGGCGACATAGTGAGAGGAATCGACATTTCAAAAGCTCTTGGAGTTAAAAAAGCAAGCGTGTCTTTGATGCTCCCGAATCTTGTCGAAGAGAACTTAATTGAGCGCGCGCGTGACGGAAGTATCCTCCTCACAAAGGAGGGTGCTATGTTTGCGAGTGAGCTTTATCTGAAGTATCTGACACTCTATCAGTTTTTTAGAGAAAAACTCAAAAGCAGCACCGACAACGCAAGAACCGACGCGATATGCTGTCTATGTTCACTTTCGGACGAGAACACAAAGGCTATGACGGACTTTATTTTAAATTCGGATATTGAATCACAGCGATAACAGCTGTGGTTCAATATCAAAAATAAAAAATTATACAAGGAGGTAATTATGAGTGTGGTAATAGTAGGCGGACACGACAGAATGCATTGTAAGTACAAGGAAATCTGTAAGAAGTACGGATGTAAGTGCAAGGTTTTCACACAGTGTCCGGCAAATTTCAAAAACCAGATAGGGAGACCCGATATGGTGATAGTTTTCACCGGAACGGTTGCTCACAAGATGGTTTCGGTCGCTTCACAACAGGCCGAAAAGACGGGTGCGTATATAAAGCATTGTCATTCATCGAGTGGAAGCGCTTTAAATGAGGCACTTAAGGATTATTTCAAGGCAGGAGCCTGATTTTTTTTGACGGTTTGGTTAGTTTACGCTAACCAAACCGTGTTCACTTTTCTAAAGGTTTCGCATATAATAATAAATGTACAGAGCGTCAGACGGATAATCCTGCGCCGAGAATACGGCGGAGGTTAGCCGCCGTGTCCTGTGGCGGCTTTGGTCTGCGTCTTGTTCTTTCCGCGGAGCAAGACGGCTTGTGCGCATTATCTGCGGAGAGAAAGGCGAGTTTTTATGTGTGGGATTGCCGGATGGGTGGACTTTAAAAAGGATATTTCCGAAAACGAGAGAATTTTTGACGCAATGTCAAAAACTTTAGAGAGAAGAGGCCCTGATGATGTGGGTGCGTATATATCAAGGAATGTTGTCTTGCTTCACAGACGGCTTGCTGTAGTGGATATTGAGAACGGAAAACAACCTATGTACAAGACTTATGCGAAAAACGAATACATAACAGTATACAACGGAGAGCTTTATAATACTGAGGATATAAGAGCCGAACTTTTAGAGCTCGGATATAAGTTTGTCGGTCATTCGGATACAGAGGTCTTATTGACGGCATACATAGAATGGAAGGAGAAGTGTCTCGAAAAGCTAAACGGGATATTTGCCTTCGCCGTATTTGATAAAAAGAGACAGAGGCTTTTTGCGGCACGTGACAGGGCGGGCGTAAAACCGTTTTTCTTTTACAAATATGACGGTGGGTTAATTTTCGGTTCCGAAATCAAAACGGTTTTAGCACACCCTGATGTTAGACCTAAGGTTGACCGCTTCGGGCTCGGAGAGATAATCTTGATTGGCCCGGGAAGGACGCCGGGAGGTACTGCCTTTTCGGAAATAAAAGAGTTAAAGCCGGGTGAATATGCAGTATTTGATAAGAATAAGTTTGAAATTAAAAGGTATTGGAGCCTAAAGGCAGCGGAACATACCGATTCCTTTGAAGAAACGGCAGAAAAGATACGATATCTCCTTACCGATTCGATAAACCGACAGCTCGTGTCGGATGTTCCGCTTTGCTGTTTCCTGTCAGGGGGACTTGATTCAAGCATAATTTCCGCGACAGCGGCAGAGCGTTATCGCGAACACGATGAAGTTCTGACGACTTATTCGGTTGACTATACCGATAACGCAAAGTATTTTAAGGCAAACAGCTTCCAGCCGAATAGTGATGATTATTACATCGATGTAATGAGCGAGGCTATTGGTTCTTCACATAAAAAGGTTATACTTGATAACGATGCGGTCGCTGACGCAATCTATGATGCAACGCTTGCGCGGGACCTTCCGGGAATGGCGGATGTTGATTCGTCGCTTCTTTTGTTTTGTCGCGAGGTCAAAAAAACGCATACTGTCGCTGTATCGGGCGAGTGTGCAGATGAGATCTTCGGGGGATATCCGTGGTATTTGAATCCTGATGTTCTTTTTGCTGATGACTTCCCTTGGAGTGGTAACACGAATCTGAAGGCAAGGCTGATATCGGAAGAACTTCTGACCTTCGACCCGACCGATTATGTTTACAGCAGGTATCTTGACACGATTAATAGTGCCCCGAAAACCGGGTATGAACTTCCGATTGACAGCAGAATCAAAGAGGTCACTATGCTAAATCTTAATTGGTTTATGCAGACTCTCCTTGACCGAAAGGACAGAATGTCAATGTATAGCGGACTTGAGGTAAGAGTTCCGTTTTGTGACCACAGAATAATCGAATATGCCTATAATATTCCGTGGGAAATCAAGGCGTATAAAGGAAGGGAAAAAGGCCTTTTAAGAAAGGCATTTGAAGGAGTTCTTCCCGATGAGATAATTAAACGAAAGAAAAGCCCATATCCAAAGAGCCATCATCCGAAGTATATCGAACACGTAAAACGAAATGTCGAGAAGCTCTTGGCGGCTCCGTCCGCTCCTATATGGGAGGTAATAAATAAAGAAACGGTTAAAAGCCTGCTTGAAACCGAGGCGGCTGAATATACACGGCCGTGGTACGGACAGCTTATGAACTTCCCTCAGATTATGGCGTATATCTATGCGATAAACGTATGGCTTGAAGCTTATAATATTGATATAGTATAAACTGATTTTTATATGTTTTAGGGAAAAACTTAGGCGAAACGGTTCATTATTTTATTGGCAGAGGTGTGACAGGGTGTGGAGCTAAAAGCTTTTCCATCCATACCATATCATACCAATTTACAAACTTATACCCGCATTTATGGAACCTTCCCACAAGCGTATAACCCAAATGTTCGTGAAATTCGACGCTGTTTTTTGTCAGATAATTATCATTTTTTTCGGGATAGGCAATACACGCATAAAGATTAATTATATTTTTAGCGGCCAGAGCCTTTTCTAAGGCAAGGTATAGCGCCTTGCCTATCCCGCTTTTCTTTCGGTTTTTATCAACATACACGGTTGTTTCGACGGAATAATCGTATGCGGCTCTGTCCTTAAAAGTACCGGCATAGGCGTAACCTACAATTTCGTTGTCCAGAACAGCAACAAGATACGGATATTTTTTAAGGGTTTTAGTGATTCTGTTTTTGAATTCCGAGACGGTGGGAACGTCATATTCAAAGGTGATAGCCGTTTCTCTCACATAAGGTGCATATATTTTAAGAAGTGCCTCTGCGTCATCCGGAACAGCTTCTCTGATAATTATATTATTCATTTTAAATACCCCTTTCTGTTATATTAATTATAGCCGATTTTAAGAAAATGTCAAGCAAAGATAAAAGCGGTGGCCTAAGATCTTTCAGAACACCGCAATTAAAAAAGTGCGCCAACAAGAGTCAGCGCACGAAAAACGCAAACTCCGATTGTTGTCACACGATCGATAACTTTAACAAAAGAAAGTATGCGGAAACAGAGCATGCATTTTTAAACTTTATTTTTCGATAAGACTCTCACCGGTCATTTCAGCCGGTTTTTCAAGACCCATAAGGTCGAGAAGGGTAGGAGCCAGGTCGGCAAGGCGACCGTTTTTAAGCTTTTTATCGTTTGCCCCGATTAAGATAAGCGGAACAACGTTTGTTGTGTGAGCCGTGAAGGGGTTTCCCGTGGTATAGTCCACCATTTGGTCGGCGTTTCCGTGGTCAGCGGTGATAAGCGCAACGCCGCCCATTTCGTTAAGCGCGTCAACAACCTTTCCTACACAGGTATCAACGGTTTCAACAGCTTTAACCGCCGCTTCAAACACACCGGTATGGCCTACCATGTCACAGTTAGCGAAGTTCAAAACAATAACGTCATATTCACCGCTTTTGATTCTTTCAACAACCTTTTCGGTTACTTCAGGCGCGCTCATTTCCGGCTGCATATCATACGTTGCTACCTTAGGTGAGTTGACGAGGACTCTGTCCTCGCCGTCATATACCGACTCAACGCCGCCGTTAAAGAAGAAAGTAACGTGCGCGTACTTCTCGGTCTCTGCGATTCTGAGCTGTCTTAAGCCCTTACTGCTGATATATTCGCCGAATGTATTTTTAAGCGATTCGGGTTTGAATGCAACTTCAACATTCGGCATTGTTGCGTCATACTGTGTCATACAAACATAGAAGGTTTTAAAGAACTTTCTCTCAAAGCCGCTGAAGTCGGGGTCAACAATTGTTCTGGTAATCTCTCTTGCGCGGTCAGGGCGGAAGTTAAAGAATATAACAGAATCGTTTTCGCTGATTGTGCCGACGGGCTTGCCGTCTTTTTCAATAACGGTCGGAACAACAAATTCATCTGTTACGCCGTCATTATAGCTTGCTTTGATTGCAGTAACAGCACTATCAGACTTGTTGCCCTCGCCGAGAACCATTGCGTTATACGCTTTTTCAACTCTTTCCCAGCGATTATCTCTATCCATTGCGTAATATCTTCCCATAACCGATGCGATGTCACCAACACCTATTTCGCGGATTTTTCCGACAAGCTCTTCCGCAAAGTCAGCGGCGGAGGAAGGAGGAACGTCACGGCCGTCGAGAAATGCGTGTACGTGTACCTTTTCGATTCCATTCCGCTTTGCCATTTCGAGAAGACCATAGAGGTGTGAGTTATGGCTGTGAACGCCGCCGCTTGAAAGAAGTCCCATAAGGTGAAGGGCGGTTCCGTTCTTTTTACAATTTTCCATTGCGTCACAGAGAGCGGGGTTCTCGAAGAAGTCGCCGTCAGCAATCGACTTGGTGATTCTTGTAAGTTCTTGATAGACAATCCTGCCCGCGCCGATATTAGTGTGTCCGACCTCGGAGTTACCCATCTGTCCTTCGGGAAGACCTACGTCCATTCCCGATGCGTGAACGATAGAGTGAGGGCATTCCTTCATATATTTATCAAGATTAGGAGTTTTCGCCGCATAAATCGCATTACCGTCATGACGTTCGTTTATGCCGAACCCATCCATTATAATCAATGCATATGGTTTTTTGTTCATATATATCAATGCCTTTCTGTTAGATTTTAAATCTGAAAAGTTATTTAGCTGCGCCAATGATTACAGCAAAGTCGTCAGGTTTGAGACTTGCACCGCCGATAAGACCACCGTCAATGTTAGGCTTTGCCAAAAGCTCGGCTGCGTTTCCGGCATTCATACTTCCGCCGTACTGGATACGGATAACATCAGAAACTTCAGAGCCATAGAGAGTCTTGACTGTTTCACGGATAATGCCGCAAACCTCGTCAGCCTGGTCGGCTGTTGCTGTTTTTCCTGTGCCTATTGCCCAAACGGGTTCATATGCGATAGTAACCTTTTTTGCATCCTCCGCGCTTACGCCCAGAAGCGCAATCTTTGTCTGACGGCGAACGGTATCGTCCATTATA
Source organism: uncultured Ruminococcus sp. (assembly GCA_902797885.1). GTDB lineage: Bacteria > Bacillota > Clostridia > Monoglobales > Monoglobaceae > UMGS1820. The sequence continues at coordinate 2,154 of CADBUP010000067.1, read as the reverse complement.
CCCTGTTCACGCTCGGTGAGGCTTTCTCCGACACAAACGATAGGAAGAAGACCTGCCGCGAGTGCGGCCTTTGTTCTGAGGTTAACGGTTTCGTCCGTTTCACCGAAGTACTGACGTCTCTCCGAATGGCCGATTATTACATATTTTACACCGGCTTCTGTAAGCATATTTGCCGCTAATTCACCCGTGTAAGCTCCGCTTTCTTTAAAATGTACATTCTGTGCGCCGACAGCAACGTTTGAACCCTTAGTCGCTTCAACAGCAGCCGGAATACATATAGCCGTCGGACAAATAACAACGTCGCACGAAGCGCCTTCTGCCTTTGTAACAATAGCCTCTGCCAGAGCCTTAGCCTCAGACGGAGTCTTGTTCATCTTCCAGTTACCTGCTATAATCTTTTTTCTCATTATAAATCAAAACCTTTCTGAATATATTAATCATAATTGACAGCTACCCGATTTTCGGGTAGCTGTTGAGTATTATTTTTCATCAAGAGCAGCAACACCGGGGAGTTCCTTACCTTCTAGGAATTCCATTGAAGCACCGCCGCCGGTCGAAATGTGGGTCATCTTATCGCCGAAGCCAAGCTGATTAACAGCGGCCGCACTATCACCGCCGCCGATGATAGTAGTAGCGCCAGTATCAGCAAGAGCCTGAGCAACAGCTATTGTACCCTTTGCAAGAGTCGGATTTTCAAAAACACCCATGGGACCGTTCCAAACAACGGTTTTGGCTGTTTTAACTGTTTCCGCAAAGAGCTCTCTTGTCTTTTCACCTATATCAAGACCTTCCATATCAGAGGGGATCTCAGTAGCCGGAACAGTCTTAACTTCGATTTCAGCGTCGATAGGATTCGGAAAGTCCTTGGTAACAACAGTATCAATAGGAAGAAGGAGAGTTTTTCCGAGGTCCTTTGCCTTCTGCATCATCTTTTTGCAGTAGTCGATTTTTTCGTCATCAACAAGAGATTTACCTACTTCATAGCCATTAGCTTTCATAAAGGTATATGCCATACCGCCGCCGATGATAAGTGTATCACACTTGTCAAGAAGGTTAGAAATAACGTTAAGCTTGTCTGCAACTTTTGCACCGCCGAGAATAGCAACAAGCGGACGTACAGGGTTATCGATTGCGTTGCCGAGGAAGTCAAGCTCCTTACCGAGAAGATAGCCGGCTACACACGGGCTTAGAAATTCGGTTACACCGACAGTTGAACAATGAGCGCGGTGAGCGCTTCCGAAAGCATCGTTTACGAAAACCTCTGCAAGAGAAGCAAGTTCCTTGCTGAAATTCTCTTCATTCTTTGTTTCTTCTTTTCTGTATCTTGTGTTCTGAAGAAGAACCACATCGCCGTCTTTCATAGCGGCAACAGCAGCTTTAGCGTGTTCGCCTACGACATTATCATCAGCCGCGAAAACAACTTCCTGTCCGAGGTGCTCTGAAAGTCTCTTAGCAACAGGAGCCAAAGAAAGCTCAGGCTTAGGCTCACCCTTAGGCTTACCCATGTGAGAGCAGAGGATAACCTTTGCGCCGTCTGAGATAAGCTTTTTGATTGTGGGAAGAGCACCCTTAATACGGGTTTCGTCGGTGATTTTTCCGTCCTTAATCGGAACGTTAAAGTCACAGCGAACAAGAACTTTCTTGCCCTTTACAGAAATGTCATCGATTGTTTTTTTGTTCATTTTGAAATTCCTCCAAAAACTATATTTTAATTCTCCGTTACCGGAGCTGATTTTATACAATGTAATATAGGGTAAATAATAATTTAATTGAAAACATTGTTAACCACTTAACATTGTAACCTACTTTGCTAAATTTATCAAGTGGTTTAAGGCGATTTTTTTAAGTTTTTACAATTAATTAATATTTTTATATGTGAAAGAGAATTTTTTCGGCAAAAAACAATAATTTTTTAAAAAAGCACTTGATTTTTTTTAAAAATGTGGTATAATAAAATAGTTGTTTTTAAAATTTGATTAAAGCATCTTAACACGGAGAGGTGGTCGAGATGGTTTAAGGCGCAGCATTGGAAATGCTGTGTACGTTAATAGCGTACCGTGGGTTCGAATCCCATCCTCTCCTCCAAAATGGTTTGGGCTGTAGACAATCCGATTTTTAAATCGTTTTGCTACAGCCCAAATCGTTTTATAAGCT
>CADBUP010000066.1 GCA_902797885.1 uncultured Ruminococcus sp. | reverse complement strand
GAAGGTTGCCTCGTGCATACGCGGCGAACAGGAGCAGACAACGATACCGTTCAGCTGATGCTCGGCGATTGCATTTTTTATAATATCTTGTCCTGCCTGAGAACACATATATTGATAATCGGTGGAGAAAACAACCCCCGGCTCTGATTTTAAAGCCTCTGCAACCGATTTAACATCAACTGTTCCGGCAATATTTGTTCCGCAATGACAGACAAATACTCCTATTCTCTGCATGGTTTGTATCTCCTTTCTATTTTGAATATTTTCTGAAAGCGCTTACCAACGCCTGCTGTGGAATCTCATCATCAACAAGCTCGGGTATATCGTTCGGAGTGAGGTGATTTGCGCCCTTCTCACGGATAACCAAAAGTCTGAGCGCCTCGACAAGCTTAGCCGGCTCAACGCCTCTCGGACATCTGTCTACACAAGCAAAGCAGGATAAGCACTTATAAATCGAATCTGAATTTTTAAGCGCCTCTATATCGCCTGTTTCAACCATATATACGAACTGATGAGGATGATACTCCATCTCATCATACGAAGGACAAGTACCCGAGCACTTTCCGCAGCGCATACATTTAAGCGGATTAACGCCGCTCATACGCAAAATCTGTTCTTTCTCACGTTCTGTTTTACTCTGCATAATTATCCTCCTTTACTCCGAGAGCCTCGGCCAAAAGCTCGGTAAAGTAGATTACCGGAAGCTCGCTTCCATTCTTAACAAGATTATACTTGCACAGAGGACAAGCCGTAACAATCATATCGGCGCCGTGATTTTTCGCGCTGTCTGTGACCTTTGCGCTCTTTTTCTTTGCCGACTCTGCATCCTCTACGACCACATATCCGCCGCAGCATTCGTTCCTTGACGGATAAATAACGGGTTCAGCTCCGAGAGCCTTTATAAATTCCTCCATCAAGGTCGGATTCTCGGGGTCGTCAAACGCCATTACTTTTCCGGGGCGGAGAAGCATACAGCCATAGTAAGCGGCAACTTTTTTACCTTTAAGCGGATTTTTAACCGCCTCTTTAATCTTATCAAAGCCGATTTTATCACGCAAAAGCTCTAAATAATGACAGACCTCAGTCTCACCGCTGTACGGGCCCGAAAAGTCCTTATCCTGAGCCAGATATGTATTTACCTTTGTGGCAAAGTCCTCATCCGACTGGATTGCATGATTAGTTTGTTTGATAACATTATGACAGGCTGAACATACCGTAACCAAAGGCTGATTTGCATCTCTTGCTGCAACAAGAGCGCGAACACTTGACAGCTTTGTGGCGATTTCGTCCTTTGCGCTGACAAAAACACCGCCGCAGCACTGCCAATTCTCGATTTCGCAAAGCTCTGCGCCGAGAATCTCGGCGCATTTTCTTGCGTAGAAGTCAAGTTCTTTTGCTTTGGTTCGGAGGGTACAGCCGGGGAAATAACTAACCTTCATTGTTTTACCTCCATTAATGTTTTGTGTAATATTGTTTATACCATCTGTTCGGGGTGGAAAACCTCGTCAAACTTTTCTTCTGTTAAAAAGCCAAGCTCAACACACGCCTGTTTGAGCGAGATATTGTCTTTATAGGCCTTTTTCGCCGTCTTAGCCGCATTCTCATAGCCGATATAAGGATTGAGCGCGGTAACAAGCATCAAAGAATTATGAAGATTATGGTGCATCTTCTCTTTATTTGCCGTGATTCCGACAGCACAGTTGTTGTTGAATGATACGATTGCCTCAGCCAAAAGCCTTGCCGACTGAAGGAAGTTATAAGCCGTAACCGGCATAAATACGTTAAGCTCAAAGTTACCCTGTGAAGCCGCTATCGAAACAGCGGTATCGTTACCCATTACCTGAACGGCAACCATAGTAACCGCCTCGCACTGGGTCGGATTAACCTTACCCGGCATAATCGACGAGCCCGGCTCGTTCTCGGGAATATGAATCTCGCCGAGACCGTCTCTCGGTCCCGATGCCAGCCAGCGAACATCGTTCGCTATCTTAAGCATATCACAAGCGGTCGCCTTAATTGCACCGTGAGCAAATACTATTTCATCCTTTGAGGTGAGAGCATGGAACTTGTTCTCAGCCGTAATGAAATTCTTTCCAGTAAGTTCAGCAACCTTTGCGGCAACAAGCTCTGAAAATCCCTTAGGGGTATTAAGACCTGTTCCAACGGCGGTTCCGCCGAGGGCAAGCTCGTGAAGCGGCGAAACGGCAAGCTTCAAAAGCTCAACATCGCGTTCAAGGCTTGAACGCCATCCGCTTATTTCCTGACTGAACTTGATGGGGGTAGCATCCTGTAAATGTGTACGTCCGGACTTAACTATTCCCTCATTCTCAGCTTCAAGTCTCTTAAAGGTTTCTATAAGAAGTTCGATTGCGGGGATAAGCTTATCCTCTATTGCTATAACAGCAGAAATGTGCATAGCCGTCGGGAATGTATCGTTTGATGACTGGCTCATATTAATATCGTCATTCGGATGCACAAGTTTCTTGCTCGCAAGCTGGTTCGCACGGTTAGCTATAACCTCGTTTGCGTTCATATTAGACTGTGTACCCGAACCCGTCTGCCATACAACAAGCGGAAAATGACCGTTCAGCTCACCCGAAATAACCTCGTCACAAGCCTTTGAGATGTATTCAAGCTTTTCAGCTGTCATCTTCTCGGGCTTTAACTCATTATTCGCAAGAGCAGCGGCCTTTTTAAGAATTCCGAAGGCGTGAGTGATTTCTCTCGGCATCGTTTCTATATTGACACCGATTTTAAAGTTCTCGTGGCTTCTCTCGGTCTGTGCGGCCCAAAGCTTATCTGCGGGAACCTTAACCTCGCCCATAGAATCGTGTTCTATACGATATTCCATTATTGTTTACCACCTTTTTATTATGTTTTTATACCTTAAATATCAAGGCTATTGATTACATCCTTTAATGTATCAGAGCTCTTTCTGAGCTTTACAAGCTCATCATCGGTAAGCGGCATAAGAACCTTAGCCTTTGCACCCTCGTTACCCACGATGTTCAAAACGCTGAGGCAAACGTCATCAACGCCGTATTCACCGTGCATAAGTGTAGATACAGTCATAGTAGTATCGATGCCGGCAAGCAGGCACTTGCAAATGTGACAGACAGAAGCAGAAACGGCATAGAAAGTAGCACCCTTTCTCTCGATAACGATACCGCCCGACTTGCGAACATACTGTTCAACCTCGTCGCGGTCGAATTTGGGATAAGAGCTTGTGTCAGTCGAAATCAGTTTGTCACAATCATCGATGGGAACATTTGAAATATTCGCAACCGACCAGGGGATAAATGAAGAATCACCGTGTTCACCGAAAACATAAGCGTGAACATTACTCTGGTTGATGTTATAATATTCCGAAAGTCTCGCACGCAAACGCGAGGTATCAAGGATAGTACCCGAACCGATAATACGATTTTCAGGCAACCCCGATCTCTTGCAGAATGTGTAGGTCAAAATATCAACCGGGTTACTAACTATAATATAGGTAGCGTCCGGAGCGTATTTTGTAATCTGCGGAATTATCTTCTTTGTAATATCAACGTTTGTCTGTGCAAGCTCAAGTCTTGACTGACCGGGTCTTCTTGCGATACCCGAAGTTAAAATTACAATGTTTGAATTTGCCGCGTCGGGATAGTCCCCCGCGTAGATTGAACATGCCCCTAAAAACGGTGTACCCTGACGAATGTCCAATGCTTCGCCGAGAGCCTTATCGTTGTTTATGTCAATCATAACAATTTCTGAGGCAATGCCCATAGCCGTAAGTGTATAAGCGATTGTAGAACCGACGCTGCCGGTTCCGATGATAGATATTTTGTTCATAACGCACCTTCTCTATTATGTATTTTTACTTTAGATTATAACATAATTCGACCGGGTATGCAAGTGTAAATTACGCATATCTATATTATCTTTATCGATATGTAATTGTAAAATATGCACAACAGCAATAAACTTACAAGAATGCCCCTCGTTTTTGTGCTAATTTGGTAAATATTTTGACTTGATTTTGCTGATAACTAATATTATAATTATAGATGTAAAAAATTTTATGACAGAATAAATATTAAGGTGAAAATAATGTATAAGACAGAATCTATTTCAGCTATTGTTTCTCTTATATTTGAATACGGCTATGACATACTGACATCAGACCGTATGCAGTGCGAACTGAATCTTGTTCATCATCGTCACTTTAACTGTTTCGAGCATTCGCTGTCTGTTGCGTGCGTAAGCGTGTGGATAGCAAAAAAGCTTAATATCACGGTTAATATGCGAAGTCTGATTCGCGGGGCTCTGCTTCATGACTACTTCCTTTATGACTGGCGCGAGGGAACGCCGGGTGACAGGATGCACGGTTTCGGTCATGCTCAGATTGCATTAAAAAATGCAGAGCGTGATTTTGAAATTGACAAGATTCAAGAGGATATTATAATTAAGCATATGTTTCCGCTTAACATAAAGCCGCCGCGTTACCGCGAAAGCGTAATCGTCACAATCGCCGATAAAATTTGTGCAACGTGTGAGATTGCTTCATTCATCTGTAAGAGGTCTGACGTTGCTCAGATTCAGAGATATTTAATAGCTCACAAACAATTCAAAAAGGCATCAACCGCTTAATGCGGCTGATGCCTTTAAATTTTGTCTGATTATTTAATCATGCTTGCAACTTCATCAGCAAAGTTTTCTTCCTTCTTTTCAAGGCCTTCACCGGTCTCAAAACGAACAAAGCTCTTTATCTTGATGTCAGCGCCGATTTTCTTGCTTACCGCCTCAACATACTTAGCAACGGTCTCTTTGTTCTCTGCCTTAACATATTCCTGTTCAAGCAGGCAGATTTCCTTGAGTTCCTTTGCGAGACGACCTGTAATCATCTTCTCAATGATGTTGTCGGGCTTAGAAGCGTTCTTCGGGTCATTCTTAAGCTGAGCAATAAGAATTTCTTTCTCATGTTCTTTATAATCTTCAGCAACATCGTCGCTTGACAAATACTTCGGGTTAAGAGCCGCAATCTGCATAGCAAGATTTCTCAAGCACTCGTGAACCTCGTCGTTATCGGGAGCGTCAGCCTCAACCAAAACGCCGATTTTACCTGCCGCGTGAATATAGTCGGTGATAACACCGTCTGTCTCAACTCTTGCGAAACGTCTGATGTTCATATTCTCACCGATTTTAGCAATTTTCTCGGTCAGCATATCGCCGATGGTAGAATCGCCGCACTTCTCATTTTTGAGTTCTTCAACGTCAGCGGGGTTGGTGTCAGCAATAGTCTTAGCAACGTCCGCAACAAAGTTCTGGAACTCAGCGTTCTTCGCAACAAAGTCAGTTTCAGAGTTAACCTCAACCAAAACGCCGACTTTTCCGTCTATATACGACTTAACGATACCCTCAGCCGCAATTCTGCCCGCCTTTTTAGCAGCAGTAGCAAGTCCCTTTTCTCTCAGGAACTCAATAGCCTTATCCATATCGCCGTCTGTCTCTGTAAGAGCCTTCTTACAGTCCATCATACCACAGCTTGTGATTTCTCTAAGCTTTTTAACATCCTGTGCTGTAAATGCCATTTTATATCATCCTTTCTGATTATCTCTGAATTTATATATTACTCGTCGAGCATATCGAGGCTAACCTCTGCTTCCTCAGTTGTTTCGGTTTCAGCAACGTTCTGCTCGCCCTGACGACCCTCAATAACAGCGTTACCGATTGTAGCGGCAATAAGCTTAACCGCACGGATAGCGTCATCGTTACCGGGGATAGGATAGTCAGCTTCTTCAGGGTCACAGTTTGTATCAACGATTGCTATAACCGGGATACCGAGCTTATGAGCCTCTGCGATAGCGTTCTTCTCTTTTCTCGGGTCAACAACGAACATAGCCGAAGGAAGATCCTTCATCTCTTTGATACCACCGAGGAACTTTTCGAGCTTCTCGTGCTCAAGGTTCAGTTTAATAACCTCTTTCTTAGGAAGAAGATCCATTGTTCCGTCTTCAGCCATCTTTTCAAGCTGATAAAGACGCTCGATTCTCTTCTTGATTGTCTTGAAGTTTGTGAGCATACCGCCGAGCCAACGTGCGTTTACATAGTACATACCGGTTCTTTCAGCCTCCTCGCGGATAGCATCCTGAGCCTGCTTCTTTGTGCCGACAAAGAGAATTGTTCCACCCTCTGCCGCGATGTCACGAACAAAATAGTACGCTTCCTCAATTTTCTTTACGGTCTTCTGAAGGTCGATGATATAGATACCGTTTCTCTCGGTAAAAATATACTCCGCCATTTTAGGGTTCCACCGACGTGTCTGATGTCCGAAGTGAACACCTGCCTCCAAAAGCTGTTTCATCTGAATTACTCCCATGATTTACACCTCCATAGTTTTACCTCCGCACGAATCAACTCGCACAAGTACCGTCATGGGTTTGCGGCACCGCTTGTACAATCCGCGTGCGTGCGTATTTAATAATCTCGCCGGAAAGTGAAATTTATCCACTATCTTTCCAAACGCCATAATATTATAACATAACAGGTTCGTATGTGCAAGTGTTTTTTCAAAAAAAACTCGAAATTTTATAAAAAAATTTTTTAACACGTTTTATTGCAGTAATTGACTTTATATGTTATTATATTTTTATATGTTATTATATTAAGGAAGATTTTTAAAAATGGAGATGACATCCGTGCAAACAATAGACGAGGCGCTTGAAAAATTAAAAAAATCCAAATTTCGGTCAAGTTTTCACCTTTCCGAAAAGGACAAGAAATATATAACCGAAAAAGGTCTTGACACCATCCGCTCCCACGCCGCCGACTTTGTGGCGGCGCGGCTTGCCCCCGCTGAAATTCCTAACGACGGCAAGCAGACGCCGATGCGCGGACATCCCGTATTTGTTGCACAGCACGCCTGTGCCTGTTGCTGCCGCGGCTGTCTTAACAAGTGGTATCGTGTTCCCAAGGGAAAACAGCTATCCGCCGCCGAGCAGCGGAAGATAGTAAACCTTCTTATGGCGTGGATTGAACGAGAAGTAAAAAGAGGATAGGAAAGGCTGCTTAAACTTTTTAAGCAGCCTCAGACTATCGAAAAAGTTGTTTTCAGCAAGATATTGCTTTGAATCAACTGCCCAAAGCCCATAAATCCGCTGCCGTACCCGTTGCGGCAATGTAGCAGTATCTTGCGAAAGCATTGCGAAAACACGAAAAATTTCATTTCTTTACCGCCGCGGTGGGCAGGGCGGAATCAGGGGACGGCGTTTTATTAAAAATGAAATTTTTCGTTTATCGGGGTTTATTGACACGCTCAAGGCTGCTTAAACTTTTTAAGCAGCCTTCTTGTGCATCATTTAATTTTATTAATCCAATCATAAATTTCGGCTTCGGGGGTGACTAACCTTTCCTCGTCAAACCTGATATTTAAACCCGGTTTTATTTCAGCGCCGGCGCACTCAT
>CADBUP010000065.1 GCA_902797885.1 uncultured Ruminococcus sp. | reverse complement strand
TTTTCTTATCATGGCGACCAAAGCATCGAGTCCGGCTGCCGGATACCTTTCATGAAATGATATTAAAATACGCAAAAGTTTTTGTTTGCTGTTTTGTGCATACCACGTGCAATATGAGCTATTGCAAATATAAGAATAAGCTGTTATGATTTAGATATAGTTAATAATTATTGAGCTGATGAAAATTGATTTTTGGGTAATTTTTAGCAATTGAAGGTTAAGACAGCGAAAAACGGCGGTGATTTAAAATGTCATCGCTAAACATTTTCAGCTGTATTTAAAGCGAGGCCTGACGGTATTTTAAATGATATAAATACCGATAGGATATGATATATGAAAAAAATTAAATAGATATAAAATCATATTTGGAGAGGACGGTATTTATGTTAAAAAAATTATGTAGAATCGGTATTTCATTGATGATTATTTTAAACAGCTGTGTGTTTGCTGTTCCGCCTGTTTCGGCGGAGGACGCGACGGACTGCGCCTTTGAAATAGGGACAAATTATGTGTCCCTTAAGGTCGGCGAAAAGTTTAATCCGAACCTTACAAACACTACAGAAAAAGAGGTCACTTGGACATCGACCGCGCCGGAGGTGGCAGAGGTTGATAACTTAGGAAATATTGCGGCGAAAAAGGCAGGCGTAGCTAAGATTACCGCGGCAACAGAGAATAAGGACAATCTTAAAACCTGTGATGTTAACGTATATAGTGACGCCCTTGTTCTAAACAGCAGTTATAAGAGGATTGCAATCGGCGAAAGTTTCAGGCTTAAAGGAATAATCAAGTCAGAAAGCCCAAGCGTAGCTAAGCTCACACTCACCTCGAATGACAATCAGGGCGTTGTGAGTATTAATGGGGATACGGTTACGGCGGCGAAGGCGGGAACAACGGTTGTTACCGCTAAAGCAAGCAGCGGTGAAACGGCAATCTGTGCGATAGAGGTATATGACCCGCAGCTCTATTTCGAAAATAACTTTTTTGAAATAAGCGGAACAGGCAGCGATGATACCGCCAAAGGCTTAAAAGGACAAGCGCAGCTTGAACTGAAAGGAACATTGGCAAACAGTGAGGATGTAAAGTACACCTGTTACGACTCCAAATGGATGAAAGAATGGAAAGGTAATGTCGCCGTAAAGGATATGTACACCTTTGACCGAACAAATATGACCGTTACAGCATGGGGCGGTGCGTCCGGAATGGTTGAGGTTGTTGCGTCAAGAGGCGGTGCAACGGCGACGGCGACCATTATGGTCGGCGGCTGTGACTACGGAAACAACGAAACAGGTTATGTTGCAGGAAACGAGCTATTAAATCAGACTGAAACGAGTTCGGCTTTACCCGCTAATTATGCTGACCATTATCTTTGGAAGTTCGGATACGCTTCATATGGACAGACAAATTATAAATTGATGGAGGACAAGAGCCAGCAGAGTCTGTATGGTAAAAAATTAAATGATAAAAATGATTGGAGTAGTGATGGAGCTTTCCATTTGACATCGAGCAAAAATTCTGAGCTTGAGTGGTTTCCCGGACGCAACGGCCCAGAAGGCACAAAAAGGGATACTATGCTTGTCTTTCGTGCACCGAAAAGCGGAAGAATAAAGGTTTCGGCAAATCCGGAATGTTGGAACGCTGAAACGAAAAAGTCTGAGCGCACTGTCAAACTTAGGGGAAAAAGTGAGATGACGTTTAAAGTTAAATATAAAGGCGAAGATACATACAAATATGAATTTATAAATAGTACAAGTAATTCGAAACTTGAAGCACAGTTTATAACAAATTTCGGAACAAAAACGATAGATGTTCAAAAGGGCGAGGAGATAGTATTTGTATTGAGCTATGGCATTGCCAGCACTACAGATTTTTGGAATGTCTCGGGTCTGAGTTCGGGTAATGGGAGTATGTTTAAAATAACATATGACAATATAACCAAAGAGCCGGTGAATAATACTTTAGACATTACACTTGTTCCCGGAGAAGAATATACCCTCAGGGAAGGCAGTATCGCCGTATCCTGTGAAGCTAATGATGATGTTGCAGCGGTTGACGGCGCAAAAATCACGGCGAATGCGGTGGGCTCCGCAAAAGCGGTTATGGTTGGCGCCGACGGCAAAGAGAAAACGGTCAATATTACCGTAAAGAATATAAAAAAAGAGACAACCTCTGAAGGGGCGAACATCGTTAAGGTCGGAAAATATGCCGGCGGACATATCTATGCGGCAGAGTTTGACGGTGAAAAGCTTAAGAATGTAACTGTAACGCCGACCAAAGATTCAGAAGTGGTTAATGTAACAATACCGTCAAGCGGCGCAAAGGTATTTTTGTGGGATAGTGATATGAAACCGATATGCGCCGTGGTTGAACAATAAAAACAGATACTGTAAGGAGAAGTGCATATAGTGGAAAATTATAAGAACAAGGCAGGAAATATACTTAATAAGCTGACAGCATTGATGTTAACTATTACGTTATGTATTTCGGCTTTCTGCGCGGTCGAGTGCCGCGCGGAAGCCTCCTCCGATGAAAAGACGGAGGAAAACATAAAGTTAATGATGGCCTTAGGCTTTTTTACCTCTGACAGGTTTGATGAATTTGACTCGGAAAGATATATGACAAGGCTTGAATTCAGCGGGGCGCTTGGTAAAATGTTTAAGTTTGAAGAAAAGACAGACGAACAGGTTTTCAGTGATGTTCCTCTCGGAACCGAGAACGCCGGATATATAGGTGCGGCATATGACCTCGAAATATTCAGCGGTGACGGAGACGGCTGTTTTCGGCCGTATGACTATATCACATATTCAGAAGTGAAAAAAAGCATACTGTATGCGGCGGGATACAATAAAAAGGTTGATGAAGCCGGTGCTCAGAATCTGAGAAGGTATGCTGAAAGCGACCTGACAAAGGACTTAGCATATGCCGACAGCCAAAAAATGCGGCACAGTGATATAGCAAACGTTTTTGAAAATGCACTTGATATGTGCGTTTTATATTCCGAAAGTATAGTTTATTCGGACGGAAAAGCTTATGAGGAAATGAAAAAAGATAAAGATAAAACCGTTCTTACATACTTTCTGAAAATCAAAAAGGTTGAGGGTATAGTTACGGGAAACGAGTATACCTCTGTCTATAATAATTTGGGTGCACCCTGCGGAAGCGGACAGATACAGATTAACGGCGAAAACTATAGCTACAGCGGCGGAGACGATTTGATAGGAGAGTATGTTACGGCATACATATCGGATAACAAGGCCGATGACAAAAAAGTCTTCTATATCACCTCCTATGGGAATAACAAAACGCTTTCGCTCAGCTATGACGAGTTCTCATATAAGGACGGTTCGCTTTATAACGAAGAGGGCGAAAAGCCTAAGAAAATTGCTTTGGCGGACGGAGCCGCGATAATCTATAATGAAAATTATGCGGGAAGCTTCGGCACAAAGGATATAACAGCGGATACGTTTGACATCAAGTCGGGAAGAATTTTTCTTATTGATAACAACACTGACGGAACTTATGAGGTTTGCCGCATAACCGAATATGAAACAGTATTTATAAACGGTATTGACTTAAGAAATGAGACTGTGACAGACGCTTATAAATTGCTCCCCGTAAAGCTCGGCTCTTCCGAGAAAACCGAATACTATTATAAGGGAAGAGAAGTCACTAAGGATAAGCTCTCCGATAACACGGTTTTAACAATGATGAAAAGCCCTGATGGAAGGCTTTTGAGAGTATATATTGCCGACAATTTTATAAACGGAAGTATTTCCGGAAAGAGAACCGATAATGACGGAAGTTATGTGACGATAGGCAATAAAGAGTATAAGGTATCGGATTATTATTCAAAGCTCGAAAACAGCGGAAATCAGATTATAAAAAAACTTAATGTCGGAGTGACGGGTCAGTTTATTTTGTCCTATGACGGCGAAATAGCGGCATATGTAAGTATGACAAACGAAAGCTATGGATATGTTATAGGAATTTCGTCGGATCGCGGGGCTTTTTCGAATAAGGCACGGATTAAACTATTCACCGAAAACGGACGAGCAGAGGATTTTGACCTTGCCGAAAAGACCTCGATTACTCAAAACGGCGAGACAAAAACCTATGATCTCGACAAGGCAATCGAATTTATTTCGCCGTACAAGGTAATAAAGTATAGGCTCAATGACGAAAGAAAAATTTCTAAGGTTGAAATTTCGGTATATAATGAGGAAGCAAGCGATAAAATTTTCACTCAGAATGTCAGCAAGCAAACCCTTCAGGCACAGGGAAACGTTTTGGGAGCAAAATACAGCGTAGATACCTATACGATAGTTTTTAATGTTCCCGATCCGAGCGTTTGTGATATGTCAAAGGTATTCGATGAACAGAATTATACAATCGGTACATCATTCAGCGGCGGTTCAAACTATACGGTTGATATATATGATACCAATGAGTATCAGGCGGCAGGAATAATTATAAATTATATCGGAGCAAAAGGCCGCACGCCGGGCGGCGGATTTTTAACGCCTATGGTTGTGAGCGGTATATCAGAGACCTTGTTAAATGATGATTTGTGCCTGCAAATAACAGGATACGTGGGCGGAGTGGTTAAAACCACTTATATTTCCGATAAAGATCAAGGCGACTGTGAGGCAACTGGAAACTGGGGAGTATGGAATATTTCCGGGTTTAAGGCTTCGGATTTAAAAATCGGAGATGTTATACAATATACGTCGAAAAACAACGGCTATGTAGACCAGTACCGTGTTTTATTCAGACCGAATGAACAGAAAGAACCGTTTGAGCTTTATAGTGAAGGAACGACGGTACCCGCGAATATTCAGCGTGCGGATATGTATACCGCTTTCGGAAAGGTGCTGGCGGCAGATAATACACAGGTTGTATATTCGCTTGCATCAGGCGGAAGAAAGGTGATGCAATTCGGAAGCAATATCAACACGTATGTTATCGATATGAAGAAAGAGACTATCGAAGTCGGAAAGAAGACCGATATTCATACAGGTGATGATGTGTTTATCTTATTAAATTACGGCGGACATTTTCAAACGATGATTTACAGATGGGAGTAACATAAAATGAAAAATAACTATAATAAAACGGCAAGAAAAATTTTGTGTGCGGTCTTATCGGTTTTTACTCTCTCGACAGCGGTGATTGCTTATGCCGGCGAATACAGCGTCAGCATTGAAAAAAGCTATGTTTCATATTATGAACAAAACGGCGAGAGGATTGCAAAGCAAATAAAAATTGACGGTCATTTGTCTCATAATACAAGCGAAAAGGTTTTCGGCTATATGTATGATTCATCGAAAAAGCTTGTTGATATTTCCGATACGGAATCGGATGAAAATGGTGATTATACTATAACCTTTACCCCCGGAGGAAATGTTTCGGATGGGGCGGCTGAAGTTAAAATCAGTACCCTTAACTGTGTTAATGAGGCAAGCGTCAGCGTGGATATAAGCAATATGGGTACAGAAGCGGCCATTAAGAGCTTTTCCATCAACGGGAAGAAAGCCGACATATCCGCCGGAAAGGTAAGTCTCACGATGGACAGCTGGACTGATTTGAGAGCGCTTACGCCGAAGTTTACCTTGTCGCAGGGTGCAGAGCTGTATTTAAACGGAGAAAAACAGATAAGCGGAGAGTCAAAGGTTGATTTTTCAAAAAGTGTTTCATATAAGGTTGTATCCGAGGACTTAAAAACCGAAGCTGAGTATAGCGTTGGAGTGAAAAACCCGAAAGAGAGCCAAACCTCGGGCGGCGGAAAAAGTTCCGGCGGCGGAGGCGGCGGAGGCGGCGGGGCTTCTGTCTTTGCCCCGACTAAACCTGTTGAAAATAAACCCGATACAAAAGATGACGAAAAAACATTCTATGACCTTGACGGATTTGAATGGGCAAAGGCATATATACAGACATTGAACTCAAAGGGAATAATAAACGGCTTTGGTGACGGTACTTTCAGACCGGGTGATAAGGTCACAAGAGAAGAGTTCGTTAAAATGCTTGTGACGGCCTTTGATTTAGAGGGTGATACAGACCTTAAATTTAAGGATGTTGATTCAACATACTGGGCATATGAATATATTAAAAAGGCCGTTTCAGCAGGAGTGGTAAACGGAATTTCAGATACGGAGTTCGGAATAAATACTGCGATTTCCCGCCAGGATATGGCCGTTATGACTTACCGTGCGGCCGATAAAGCGGGAAGGCTTAAAGATATTACCTTAGATACGGATGCCTTTAACGATGAATCGGATATTTCGGATTATGCGAGAGAAGCAATAACATATATGAAGTCGGCAGGAATCATAAACGGCATCGGAGATAATATGTTTAACCCCGAGGGAACGGCGACAAGAGCCGAAACCGCCGCTGTTATATGTAAGGCAATAGACGGAGGTGAACGGAAATAATGATTAGAACAAGACTTTTTGAAAAAATCTTAACCGCATTGATGGTTGCTATGATTGCCACAGGCTTAAGCTTTTCGTTTGGCTTTGCCGATGATGCTTCCGGACGTGAAATATGGCTCAGCAGATATACGGCGGATATTGATGAGGGCGAGAGCTTTTGTCTTAAGGCGGCATACAACACTCTCGAGGAGGGCAGCTTTACATTTGAAAGCACGAACGGGGATGTAGCCACGGTCAGCAATGACGGAACGGTTACCGCGATTTCCGAGGGTATGGCGTGGATAAGCGTAAGCGACGGAGACTTAAAAGCAACCTGTAGCGTATATGTAAACGAGCCAAAAGCTAAAGGACTTAGCTTAAGCTCTAACAGTATAGGGATAGCGAGAAGCGCCTCATATGTTTTATCGGCAGAATTAAGTGAAGCCTATAAAGGTCAAAAAATCGTTTGGTCATCGGCTGATTCGTCCGTTGCGTCGGTGAATGAGGGCGTTATAACGGGCGTTAAAAACGGACAGACAATCATTCGTGCTGCACTCGCGGATAAGCCCGAAGTGTATGACGAATGTGATATAATGGTTGGAACATTGAATACGTATACTAACTTTTCAGACAAAGCAGAGGCTAATGCCGATAGCTCCGCCCTTCAATATGTTTATGCAAAGCCCGGTACAAATGAATGGAAAAAGGCCAGGACCGACGGAAAATCCGGTATGTATAGGCTTATTAATGACGATTCAGTAGTTATAACATCGTGGGGTATGTATTCGGGAAGCTATTATGATTCGGCGAGGGTGTTCTGTGCGCCGGCGTCCGGTACGGTGGATGTTTCGGTTGGAGGTGAGAATTATTTTACGCTGGAACCGGACGGTAAAACTTCAGAAATCCCGGGAAAGGGAAGACTTGAAATTATCTTAAACAACACCGTTATCAAAAGCCTTGACCTTGAATCATTTAAGCTGACGGACGGAGAATATAAAGGCCAATACGCAGCTTCAACACGCTATAACGGAGGAGAACCCGGTCAGAAGAGTGATATAAGCGGAAGCTTCGGCATAAGTATGGCGGATTGGCTCGGAAAACTTTCGGTAAACGTTCATAAAGGCGATAAGTTATATATTGCGTTCAGAAACGAGGGTAAAAACACAATTGTACTAAAAAATTGGGTAGGATATAATTTCGTATATAATTCGACAAAGTCTGTGGATTCCATTGACGTAACAGAGGATAACATCAGCCTTAAAGAAGGGAAAATATTTGATAATTTTAAAGCTGAACTCAAGGGAAATGATTTCGGCGATAGCAAGATTGAATATTTAAGCGGTGATGAAGCCGTTGCTAAGGTGAGCAAGGACGGAATCATAAAAGGCGAAAAGGCGGGAGAAACAAGAGTGTATGCTATAAACCGCGATTATAAGCTTATAAGTTACGCCGATGTAACAACAGAAAAATCCGATGTTGAAACGGTAAATAAACCGACTTATAAATCCGATGACAAAACTCTCGAATTTTCGGTTCGGAATAACGGAGATGAAGATACCTCTCTTCAGACGGTAGCGGTGTTGAGAGATAAAATCGGAAGAACACTTTCGGCTAATGTCGGTGATTTGTTAAATGTTAATGCGGGAAGTGAAAAAGAGTTCAAACTTGAAAATATTTATAATAAGGATGCGGCTGTAATCGACATCTATCTGATTAATACCAACAATGGAATCGTAAGGTGCATCTGTTCCGAAAGAGTCGAAATTAAGTAAGAGTCGGAGGTTAAATATGAAAAATAAATTTATTGTTTTTGCTATAACAATTTCTATGTTATTTTCGGCGGTATCCCCGGTTATTGCCGCTGATACGGCAAACGAGGCCATACAGTCCGCCGGTGTTTCGGATAGTGTTTCGGAATCGGAAATGATTGACAAAATGCTTGAAAAAGAGGTTGTCACCAATAAAGCTGACGGCTTATTTCATTCCGAAGAAGAAATGAATAAAGAAGATTTTATCAATATGACAGCAAAGCTGTTTAATGTTACCGATGATAACAAAGCCGAAGCGTTGGTGAATAACGATATAATCAACCAAGAATTTGCGGATTCGGATAATGCGGCTTCCGTAACAAAGGAAAAAGCGGCGGAAATACTTTGCAGGGCGTTTATTCGTGCTTATGAGGTTGATACGAATGAGAGCTGTGATATGAAGGATTTTAACGTTGTTTCGGGATGCAAACAGCCATATGTGAAAAAGATGTGGGTCTGGGGATTTATCAAGACGGATTCGGGATTTTTCAGCCCTCAGTCAAACCTTACACGCGGCGAGGCGGCGAAGATTGCGTACAGAATGTTTTATACCGATCTTTCATATACCTGTAAGAACGGACCGGGTACGTATGAAAATGATGAAATGGCAAAGGAAGTCAGAGCCGCATATGCAAGGGGTGCGAGAAAGGTTGTGATTCAGCCGGGTACATATTATCTTTATAACCCGTCTGAGGCGGCTACATCGCTTGTCAGTCACTTTGAGCTTTCGGGAATGAAGGATTTTACGCTTGAAGGATATAATGTTAAGTTTATCGGCTGTACCCCTGCTTTGGAAGATGAAAAAAATACAGGCTTATGTATGGGTCTGTTTGCAAATTGTGAGAATATAACCGTTCGCGGATTCACTATGGATTATGTATATCCCATATTCACTCAGGGAAAGGTTGTAAAAACAGAGATAGACGCAAACCAAGGAAACTGGGTTGAAATTGAGATTGATGAGGGTTATCCAAATCAGCTGGAGGACAGAAAATTTTTCAGCGAGGGTCCGTCGGTATATCTTTATGATAGATACACGCATAAGATGAAAGCGGGCTGCGGCGGAATGAATTTAAACAGCTTTACAAAGGTTAACGGCTATGAGAGACGTTGGAGAGGCAGAAACTGGGCGCCTCAAAACCAAGAGGCATACGAGGTCGGCGACCTTGTAAGTATGCGAATGAACAATTTTACAGCTATGAACACAAGGTTCGTCAAATGCGTAAACGCAACGCTTGAAGATTATACCGTTTGCGGCGGAACATTCGGCGTTTTGTTTGAACCGTCAAAAAGAGTAGAGGGAAACAAAGATGTTGCACATTTGAATAATGTAAAGGTTACATATGGCGAAAGACCTAAGGGCGCAACGCAGGACAGACTTTTATCCACGTATGCGGACGGAATACATTTGTCATATTTGTCAGGAGAAATCCTTTTGGAAAACTGTCTTGTTGAGGGAAATGCAGATGACTCGTATGCATTGAACGGACGGCATTTTATAGTAACGCAGACATCGAGAGATACTGTGGATTCCGAAGGAAAGCCGCTTGACGATACATATCAGCTCAAAGAGAATCAATTTATTCTCGGTACTCAGTATTATTCCAGCGTTGTTCGTGCCGGTGACGTTATGGCATGTTATGACCGTGAGTCAAATTATCTCGGAACGGTCAAACTCACATCTGTAAAGACAATCGGAAGAAAGGATTCACCGTATAACTCGCCAAAAGATGCGAGTATGATTGGATTTTGTGCGATGGGTGAATGGCTGTTGGTTGAGGCAGAGGATGACTCTATTGTTAAGCGTCTTGATTATATGATGGATACCGATGGGTCGGCAGGTAAGTACGTAATGCGAAACTGTATAGCAAGAGATACCATTATGAGAGGTATACTGTCTCAGAACTGGAACGGTGTTATTGAAAACTGTGAGTTCAGTAACATAGGCTCACAGGCGATTTCTCTTGTGGGCGAGACAAACTGTGCACAGGGGCCGTATTCGAGAGATATAGTTATAAAAGACTGTAAGTTTGAAAAGTGCGGATTCGGAGCCGGAAGCGGTGGAATATTTAATCCGCCTGCTGCTGTCAATACAGAAATAGCCGAATCCGGCTTGGCTAATGCAAACATCGTTATAGACGGATGTTATTTCACGGATAATTACGGCAACGATATTAAAATCGGTAATACAAAAAATGCAATCATAACAAATAATATTTTCGGTAAGCGTAATGACTATACAAAGAACGCGAATTATCCGGGTGTATCGAGTGTTAAAATCAAAAATAGTGAGGATATTTTGTTTGATAAAAGTAATACGGCTCTGACAGAGCGCGAGCTTATATCATATCAGGATGTGAAAAACTTTAAGACAGAAACAGAAAGCATATATTCTTCCGAATTTGCCCTGAAGTCTGAAAATAAGACCGATAACGAATGGTCGTATGAGTTTGCAAAAAGAGATACCGATAATTATGAATTGTATAATTTTCAGTATTATGCAAGCGGTGCATGGGTTGCTACTATTCCGCTTTGGTCACAGGACAAAGAGAAAAATTCAGAGTATGGCTATATAGTCGGAAAGGCCGAGGTTATCCCGGGGTCGGGCTATGATTTGGTCGAAACGTATACAGCGCCATGTGACGGGAAGATTAGAATTAATTTTAATAATGGATTGAGCATAAAAAGGGGAGTAACAAATTCAGACGGTGTCAAATTTAAGGTTATAAAGAATACCGATGAGCCGCTTTGGCCGCAGGCAGGCTGGAAGAATATCACGTCTTTAAACTCCATGGACTATGTCGAGCCTGTTGTGACCGATGTTAAAAAGGGTGACAAAATTCGTTTCCGCGTAAATTCTAACAAAAATATCTGGAATGACAATTTTATGTTATCGCCCGAGGTTGAATATATAAGCGGATATGAAGAAACGGCACCGGTATATGACTTTGCGATTAACGAGCGTTATGTTTCAAAGAATGTGGGAGAGACAATTCAATTAAGTACAATCGGGGCAAAGGGAAATGTTGAGTGGCACAGCAGCCGCGAGAAAGTGGCAGAGGTTGACCAAAACGGAACAGTTAAACTAAAGTATCCGGGAATGGTTTCCGTGACGGCTAAGGACGGAGAAAGGGAAGCAACTTGTATTATAGCTGTTCATGAAAATAATAAGAATGGTATTTGTTTTAATACAAAGGCGATAAAAGCAAGCAAGGGAGAAACACTTGAACTGCCTTTAGAAATTGCCGACGATATCAGTAAATCAGATATAAAGATAACAAGCGGTGATGATAAAAAGGTCAGGGTGAACGATGACAAAACAATTACGATCCTATCGCCTGAAGCATCTGAGGTGTCGGTGACAGCCGAATTTGATAACTATAAAACCGAGATAATTGTTTGTACATTAAAAAATTCTTAAGAGCAATTATAACACTAATTAAGACCTTTTAAAAATTATTAAAATTTTAAAAACAGGAGTGAAAAAAATGAAAAAATCAAGAAGTAAATGGTTAAAGGCTGTGTCATTGATTACGGCGGGCGTATTGATGGCAG
>CADBUP010000064.1 GCA_902797885.1 uncultured Ruminococcus sp. | reverse complement strand
GGGATATACTGCTTCTATTGCGTTTGTAAAGCCGGTCAGCCCATCAATGCAGGCGATAAGTATATCTTCGACACCACGGGCTTTTATGCTGTTCAGCACCGAAAGCCAAAACTTTGCACTTTCATTTTCGCCAACCCACATTCCGAGGACCTCCTTTGGTGTTTTTTCTATTTTAGGCTTTTATTTGACTTTGCCCGATATTCCGACGGTGAGAGACCTGTCGCCTGCTTAAAAACGTAGCTAAAGTACATCGGATTTTCATAGCCGAATTTAGCTGCAATTTCCTTTATGCTTAGGTTGGTAAAGCTAATGAGCTCTTTTGTATATTCCATTTTAAGTTTTATAAAATATTTTTTTGGAGATACTCCGATTACTCTTTTAAATTTGTGGTAAAACCCGCTAATACTCATGCCGCAGATATTTGCATAGTATTCGGGATTATATTCATTGGTATAGTTTTCATTCATCTCCATAATTACACGGTTTATGTCAAGGTCGGCCGTATGAATATCATTGTGTTTTGAATTAAGTGTATTGGTTACATGCCGCGAAAATGCAGTCAATAGGTATATCGTAAGTGCACTTTGGGCCGATTGAGAAAATGGCTCATTTAGATTATGCTCGTGTACCAGTTCAGAAAATATTGAGGTGATTTTTTCTGATTTCCCGCATTGGTAAACTCCGGGCTCAAGATTAATAGCATTTAAAATTTCATGGACTGCGCTTCCCGAAAAATGTATCCAAAAAACTTCACAGCCTTCATTATAAGGGAAAAAGGCATAATTCTGAGGCTGATTCGGATAGTAGAATACGAAATTTCCCGGTTTAAGAGAGTATTTTTTATTGTCATATACTGCTTCCCAGTCCCCCGAGATAACATATACGATATGATAATCAAGGCGTCCTTCCCCGCGAATAATTCTGTAGGCGCACCTGCTCAGTCTGCCGCAGGCGTTTACATACATATATTTTTTTGATGAAAAATTATTTTTTTCATTAATTTTGTTTATAACTATTATGTTATCTTTGTTAGGTACATTTGTCATAAAAACACCCTCCAATTATTACATTATTTCTCAAAATTCGGATTTTAAAACAGAGCATCTATACCTCTAAATCAGATAATATCATATTTTTTAATAAATTCAATAAAATAAAAAGCGATTTGCTGTTTTTCGTATGCTATGTGCAATATATCGTATTGTCAAAATAGAAATATGCTGTTATGATTTATACATAATCACTAATTTTCGCGTAAAAGAAAATTGGTCATTAGTTGGTTTTGGGTAATAAAAACATGATTCTATCGGAAGGAGAAAACAAAATGAAGTTAAAAAAGGGACTAATGTCTGCACTCGCTGTATCTTTAACCGTTACTCTCTGCGGAGGGATGACTGCTGCGCAAGCCGAAAGCAATAATGAAACCGCTGAGGACTTGTTCTTCGTAAATGACGGATACATAGAGCTTTCGGGAAATATGAAGCTTGCCGATGAGGATGATGCGGTTATTTTAACCGTTGTATCGGGCGGAAAATCAGATTCGTCTGTTATATTCGAGGGCGAGAATATTGTTTATGCCGCGGAAGACAATGCGGATAACCGAGGAGCCTGGAGGTTTGGCTTTGCGCTTGATAAGCCCGGTAGGTATAAAGCGTATATAGGGTCGAACGCTTTGGACGAAAATGAAGTTGTTAATTTCTCGTTCATAGACAAGGAAAAGTTTGATAACGCGGCGAAAGAGCTGCTTGCAGCGGATTCGACAGAGAAAATAGCGGAGATTATAAAAAAATCGGCGGTTGATTTGGGAATATTTAATTCGGATATAAGTAATTACAATGGACTTGCTAAAATTATAAAAAAGGAGATTGAGGGTAAGACAGAGTTAAATCCGGCCGAAGAATCACACATTTTTCAGAAATGCTGTTTAGTTACCGATTTGAATGACAAAAAACTATCATCGCTTAAGGAATATAAGGAAATATTAGCCGAGGGTAAAAATGCCTATGAAAAATATATGACCGATACGGTTTTAAATGATATATGTGAAAATCTTTCGGGAAAGGCCTTTGACAGTATAGCGAAGTTTGATGCTGCGCTTAAAGACGCCGTGATAGTAAGCTCAATAAACAACGGAAGCGCGGATACTATTAAAAATGTTTTGTCTGACTACAGTAATGAGCTAGGAATAACCGATGCGAAGATAACAGACAGTCTTGCTGAGGCTTTAACAAAACAGAATTTTTCTGACATTGAGGCATTAAAAACATATATTAAAAACCCGAAAAATTCAAGCGGCTCGGGAAGCTCCGGAAGCTCCGGCGGTTCAGGCGGTTCAGGCGGCTCGGGAAGCTCCTTCGGTTCAAAGAATACATATGGCGGAAAACAGGCGGAAATAAAAGATTCTACAGACTTAAAACCGGTATATGCGTTTGATGATATTGCGGACGTTCCGTGGGCGGTGGAGGCAATAACACAGCTTTCGTACCGCGGTGTGTTAAACGGAAAGGAATACAAGCTTTTTATGCCGAATGATAATATTACCCGCGAGGAGTTCGCTAAGGTTATAACAGTAGGCTTTAAATTGAATTTGGTTGATGCGGAGTGTCCGTTTAAGGATGTGTCTGAGAACGATTGGGCTTATAAATACATCCGTTCGGCATATATAGCTAAAATAGTGAACGGAATATCCGATACCGAATTCGGATACGGACAGAATATAACGCGTGAAGATTTATGCGTTATGATTGAAAGGACGCTAAAGGCGGGAGACCTTACTGTTTCCGAAAGCAAAGACACAAATATTACGTTTGACGATGACGAACAGATTTCGGATTATGCAAGGGAAAGCGTTTATTACCTTGCCGGTGCGGGGATAGTATCGGGCGACGGAAGGAATTTTAACCCAAAGGCGTATGCTACAAGAGCGGAAGCGGCAAAGATTATATATCTTGCGCTTGTTAAAACAAATCGATAAGTGTTAATAAAAACTAAGATTGATAAATATTTCAGGAAAGGAACAGGTATAAGGCATGAAGAAATTTTTGGTTTGTGTGCTGTGCTTAGTTATGGCGTTTTCATCGGTAACCGGCATAGTATTTGCGGATGAAAACGGCGAAGACGTTTTAAACGCGAATAATCAGGAAGAGATAAAAGACTCAATCCGAGAGGAGGTTTATCTTTTGACGAAAGCGGGGGTAATCGAGCTTTCGGAACAGTATGATCCCAATACTGTTGTGACGAGGGCTGAATTTGCGGATTATACCGCGGCGGCGATTTCGGCAAATGAAAAAATGAATGTAACATATTTTTCGGACGTGCCGCTTAATCACTGGGCATCCGACAGCATCAATGCGCTTGTTGAGAGAAAGATAATAGATATGGCTGATGACGGTAAGTTCAATCCGGATGAGCCTATAACTTATCCTCAGGCGTGCAAGATAATGGCGGCAATGACCGGATATAAGGCGTATGCGGATATGGATAAAATTATGAATGAGTATGTTTTGGTTGCTAAAAAGGCGGGGTTCGGTATTAACACCTCGAGCAATGACCAAATAACGCTTGCTGAGGCGGTAAGGCTCATTTATAACGCGATGAGAACCGATCTTATGAGTATTGTTTCGGCAAGCGGCGAATCATACACCGCTAAGCCCCAAAAAGGCGAGAATATTTTCTCGGTATATCATAATATTAAGTTTTCTGACGGAAGGGTACAGAGTGTTTTCGGAAAAACAATTAACGGTATGAGAGCCGAGTCGGGAGAGGCATACATAGCCGGCGAAAAATATAATATCGCATCTGATGTGAGTATGGATGAATTTTTCGGAAGATATATAAATTTTTCGTATCTTGATGAAAAAGATTCCCAAAATACAAAAACCGTTATTTATGCGGATGCGCGTTATAAGAGAGATGTCACAAAAATTTTGTATGATGATATAAGCGGTTATAATGAGGATACAAGAACAATCTCTTATTATGACGGAAGTGATAAAGGAAATCTCAAAACAAAAACAGCCGATTCAAAAGCCGTTATAGTTTTCAACGGTCAGCCATATGATAAAGGAATAAAATCCGAAATAGACCGTCTAATCGACGGAACAAGAAAGGGCGATGTAACGTTCATTTCCTCCGGCGGAAACAGCGTTTGTGATGTTATAAGCGTTACAAGTTATGAGATATTCGACGCGGACGCTTATACCCCGGCGGATAAAAAGTTTTATTCATCCAATAAAACTAAGACAGTTTGCATCGATGATTATCAGAACTGTTATTCTTTTGATACATCGGGGATAACGGTTGATATAAATAATATATCGGCGGGGCCGTTTATGCTTGCTTGTTCGGACAACAAAGAAATTCTTACGATAGTTGTATGCAACAAAAAGGCGGAGGGCGCTCTTTCGGAGACAAATCCGGGCGACAGAATTTATACAATAAACGGAACGGAGTATAAGGCGGATAAGGCTTTTTATGAAAAGAATAAGGATAAGCTTGTTGTCGGGGTAACATATAAAATTTGGCTTGATTTATATGACGAGATAATAGATTATACAACCGTGGCGTCCGACGGTATGAAAGTCGGATATATCACAAAAACAGCGCTTTCCGATAACATATTCGATAAAAATATTCGCTTTAAAATATACACCCGTGATGATAACACGCTGAAAGATTTTGAGCTTGCGTCAAAGGTCAATATAGATGAAGTAACATATAAGTCAGAGAACTATAAGGATATTGCCGCGGCGTTTCCGGGTAAAACAGAAGTTTTAAACGGTAAAATTAAAATCGAAAGACAGGTTATAAGATACAAACTGAATAAGGACGGACATATCGATAAAGTCGACACGGTAAACGTAGGTGCGGCAGAGAATAAGGATAATACGCTCAGAAGTATTACAAACGGAACAAAGAATTTGTTCTATACATGGTATGCGAGACGGTTCGGAATGAATGTGTATGTAGGTGCATCAACGACAAACTTTATGACCGTGCCGAAGGTAAACGCCGACGGAGATATTGTTGTAAACGGAAACGTTATGGAAGATTCGGTGAGAATGTACTCAAACAAGATGACGCCTGGTGACTGGAATACATACACGTTAGAGGCGTTTAAGTATTCAAGCGAAACGGTTTCGCCCGACTTGATAGTTGTATACTTAGAGCCGAAAGAGTCGGATTATAATGTAATTATGTATGAGGACGTTATTATGGGACTTGATTCAGAGGGCAATGCGGTAAGAAAGCTTACCGGTAAGTCTATGGGTCAGGATACTGAACTTCAGCTTGATGATATGGTTGATGTATCGGCGCTTAATTTGAAAAAGGGCGATATAGTCAGGGTTGAAAACGATTTAAAGGGTGAGAAGGCATATTCAGTAACAAAAATGTACGATGCACGGACAAATCTCTTTGAAAACAATCAGTCGTGGACGAACCCCGAAAGATACTGGTACAGCGGTACGTATTCGGAGGAAAGCGCACAGGCTTGGAGAAATCAGAATTACCAGCTCACCAGGGCGTATGCCTATGACGAGAAAAACGGTGTTGTGGCTTCATCGTATACACTTTCGATGGCACGTGACGGCGTTATTTCGGAAATGACGGATTGTTCTAAAATCTCTGTCACCGTTTTTGATAAGAACTCGGAAAGAAACCCGATTTATAAAGGGAGCACGGATGACATTATGACATATAAAACAGCCGGAGCGGACTGTGATATACTGATTTTATCAAGCACAAATTCAACGATAAAACAGCTCTTTGTTATAAAGCAATAATGCCGTGAGGAACTCTGACGACGGCAGATATTTTGATAAAAATTTATTATGATAGGAGTAAATTGTATGTCAGTCAAAAAGTTTACAGCGGTGATATGTGCTTTTGTTATGACTCTCTCGATATGTCCTCGGATATCGGAAGCAAAAGCATCGACGCAGCAGACAAATGATCTCAATACGACGGAGGTTGTTTTGGATTCCGAAAGACCAACCGCCCCGGGCTTTAAAATTGTTGAACCGGGAACGGATAAGACGCCGCTTGTTGCGTCAAGAGACGGTGAAAACTGTTGGCTTATGGATAAGCTTCAGGGCGATGCAAAGTCAACAATTAATTTCAGTCTGTCCGATAATATGAAGCCGAAGAGTTTTGACGGAAGCGTATATGATATAGAAATAGATTATTTCGATTCCGGTAAGGGTTATTGTTTCCTATACTATAACAATACAGACGGCGAGCGTGAATGGCAAAACCAGATATACACCGAAGCGACCGGAACCTGGAAAACTCAGAAATTTACATTGACAAACGCAGACTTTAACGAAGGGTATAACGGAAAGTACGATTTTACCCTTTCGATAAAAGCGAGGAGCTCATCGAGCGGCATCTCATCCGAATCAATTGCAATAAAAAGGGTGAGGGTAACCCGTCACCCCAATGAGAACAAGCTTTATATCAGTACAAAGATAGACGAAAGCGGAAATACCTTTAAATGGTTTTCGAAGGATAAGATTATAAACACAGCCGTGCATAACTACAGCGGTGCGGACGCAGAGGCGGAGATTACCTTTAAGGCGGTGACGGAAAGCGGACTTATCAAGGGTGAAAAAATTGAAAAGGTAAGTATCCCGAAGGACGGAACAAATGAGCTTAAATTAAATTTCGGTGATGTGGACTACTGTGACATTTATAAGCTTATTGCGGATGTTAAAATGAGCGACGGAACAAGCTTTTCACAGATGCCGACAAAATTTGCGATAATAAAGACCGACCCCGACGGCATTAAAAACGACGATGTTATGTACGCCGCACACCCCGATTGGCGTGGACTCGATATTGTTCCCGAATTTATAGAGGTTATGGCGAAGTCGAATGTGTCGGGTATGAGAGAGAATATTAATGACAGAATGTCTGATGATATCGTTCCGATTTTAGCAAAAAACAATCTTAAATACCTTCCGGTGTTTTCCGGTATCCCGGATGATTCAAAGATAGACCCGACCGCATCGAATTCTCAGTTCGAGATGCCGTATACGGAAAAGGGTTTTGAAGGCTGGCGCAGGAACGTTATTAAATGGACGGAAAAGATTAAAGATGTTTGCGACAGATATGAAATCTGGAACGAGCCGAACATAGAAGCATTTAACAAGTATCTCGAAAAATGTCAGGGTGCACAGTATACAGAGCTTTGTCGTATTGCAAGAGAAGAAATAGATAAAATTGACCCCGGCGCTATTTTGGGCGGACCGTCAATCACAGGCATTTTAATAAGCTCTGACTGGGGTACGGCAGGAAAACCTTATTTTGACGATTGTATGAAAAACGGAATGTGGAAGTATCTTGACGCGTGTGCGGTACACGCATATGCCAAGATTGATGAGGCGGATGAAGTCATAGAGAGTATGAAATACTATCGAAACGAGTTCGCAAAGGCAGGTAAGCCGGACGCCGAATTGTGGAATACCGAGGTTGGATTTACTACCGCCAATAAAGAGACTCCGGCCGGCGAAAGAGTTGGCGCGTATAACAGCCGTGTTGCCTTACAGTACAAGGTCACAGAGGCGGCGAGTATGGTCGTTTTTTATAACTTTGAACAAAAGGGTATGGTAAAGACCGACCGCGAAGACAGATTCGGCCATGTTTCACCTCCCTTTAACGACTGTAAGGTGTGGGGAACGTTGTTCTTCCCCGAGGATTCGTTTTTGATGGTTGCCGGACTTAACTATATTATGGCTCAAAGCACAGCGGATAAGATAGTTGACACAGGCGATGAAAACATTAGGTTATATACATACAACAGTCAAAAATTCGGAAAAAAGATCGGTGCGTTGTTTTCACAGGATAATAAAAGCAGAACCGTATCATTGAAATTGGGAAAGGATAAGGTCGATGTTTATGACAGCAAGGGAAACAAAACCGAGGTTAACGGCGAAAACGGTACGGTTACGTTAAGCATAGGTGAAAATCCCATATATATAATCGATGATTTAAAGACGGTCGAAATTGTCGAAGATAAAACCATAGAAACAGGGAATACGGATATAGATGTTGCCGAAAACGATGTATTTGAACTGGATATAAAGAAGAATACCGATAGGAACCTGGAAATAGAAACTGAAACACCCGAATCTGTCGATGTTATTGAGTCGAACGGATTTAAAGATAACAACGCGGCGATAAAGATTAAGAACAATGCGCCGGAGGGCGAAAAGTACAGAATAAATGTAAACATAAAAGACGGTGAAAAAATTTTGTATTCGGCTATATATAATATAACCTCAACAAAGGCGGTTTCGACATCGATGTCTGTTACGATAGACGAAAAGGATTATAACCTGTTTATCGCAACGGCAAAAATAAAAAATCTTTCGGCCACCGAGGCTCTTAAAGGTCATATCGAGTTTAAAGATACCGATATAACAAGGCGGCTTAAAAATGTTGATATAGGGATAATACCGGCAGGAAGCACAGGAGAGGTTGAGTTCAGTCTCGGAAAAATAGAGAAAAAGGGACAGAAATCAATCCAATATACTTTGGTGACAGACAAAAAGAAAGCCTATACCACGGTCGGGAATTTCGATATATCCATTGCTAAATACGCAGATAAAAAACCGGTTATCGACGGAAATCTCGATGGTGATGAATGGTATTTTGATACGGCGATGTATGCCGATAAGGCGGATCAGGTTCGTCAGATAAAGAATTGGGAAGGAACAAATGATGTTTCCGGAAGAGCAATGGTTATGTGGGATGAAGAAAATATGTACTTTGGTGCTGAGGTTGCGGACAATAAATTCACCCCGGCACCGAGCGAGGACTTTCAGTATATGGGTGATGATATACAGTTCGGCGTATTCTACGGCGAAGAAGGCTTTCTTGCCTTAGGTCAGGCGTCAACCACGTTTCACGAGATAGGTCTTGCTTTGACGGAAAAAGGAGTTCAGGCATTCAGATGGAATGCCCAGGATAATGCGATTCCCGGAGGATTGGTTAAGGATTTGGAACTTGCGGTTGTCAATAAAGGGGAAAAGACATATTATGAGGCGAGAATTCCGTGGACAACGCTTTTAAAGCCGGGACAGAAGCCGACCGCCGGTCAGGAAATGGCGTTCTCGTATTTGATAAACGATAACGACGGCGAAGGAAGACGCGGCTGGATAGAATATACAAGCGGTATAGGTGAGACAAAGAACACAGAACTCTTTACTCATCTTAAACTTTTAAAATAATAACAGGGGGCGAATATAAAATGAAAAAGATACTAGGCTTGGCATTGACGATTGCTTTATTTTGTTCGATGATTTCGGGGATACATGTATCCGCCGAAAACGGCTATAACGGTTTATACTTTTATGATTTTGAGGATTATACAAGCGGACAAGGCTCAGGTCCCGATAGCAACTGGACGAGGGTCGTTAGCTGGATGAGCAATTTCGGCCCGACAGATACGAACGATGGACACGGAAAGGCAATGTTGCTTAAAGCAAATGCTGACGCTTCGCTTGTTTTCCCAAAGCCCCTTACAAGCGGAAAGCTTAAAGTAAGCTTTGATGCGAAAACGACAACGGATAATTATCAGATGCTGGTAAAGTTTTATAGCGGTTCGGAACTCGGCAAGGAGTACGGCAAGCCGCTTTTTATCAATCAAAAAGATAAAGGCCCGGGCTGGCTGTCCTACTATAAAAATGCAACTGATTGGAACAGAACCGATATAAGTCAAACAGATACCAAACAGTGGCACCACTATGAATTTATAACATCTGAGCTGTCTTCTAAAAATGCACAGATGAGTTGTTATGTCGACGGCGACCTTTTATATTCGGATATGAATATAGGTGAGGTAAACGGTATATGGACATGGACGTTTTTGACGGAAAAAACAAAAGACCCGGTAGGCTCGTCGGACGGCTTTATCGTTGATAATCTGTATGTAAACACAAATGCAGAAAGTGATAACGACTTCTCGAGAACCGATAACAGCCGATTTTCTGCCGATAACGGAAGAATAAGCTTCATTTCAAGCGAAAAGATAAAGGGCGGCTTGAACAATGACAATGTAACAATAATAAATGCTCTTACCGGTCAGACCGTGACAGACTTTTATATTGACAGGGCGGACAGCCAGGCGTTTGATATAGTGTTTAACGGAAAGGTTGATAACGGAAGGTATAACATAACCTTTAAGGACGCGATAGGCGAGGTAAGCGGAAAAACTCTTTCGGGTTTGTTTCTTGCCGAGACCGAGTATAAGACAACAGTCATAGACGGAAAGACAGTATACTATCCCGAGGTCGATAGCATAAAGCTCTATGACGGCTTGGAAAACGAGATAAGCGCGGCCGAGAGCGATTCCACCATGGTTTCTGAGGTAAGGGCGGAGTTCAATACGCTTATTTCACATA
The DNA here is from genome assembly GCA_902797885.1 of uncultured Ruminococcus sp. Taxonomy (GTDB): domain Bacteria; phylum Bacillota; class Clostridia; order Monoglobales; family Monoglobaceae; genus UMGS1820. The sequence goes on along the minus strand of CADBUP010000064.1, from coordinate 5,420 downwards.
ATCTCGATGAACTTATAACGGTCACCGAGGACGGAGTCGAGATTTCGGTAAACTATGAGGTTTTGGATAATACAGAGACCGAGCGTTCGACGGTTGTGATAAGGTTTGGCAATTCTTTAAAACCGTTCAGAAATTATAAAGTAACGGTTAACCGGGGGATACCTTCTGTATATTCGAGTGATGTAACTTCGTTTTTGGAATACACAACGGAAGTGGAATCCGGTAATGAAAAATCGTTTAAATGCAGGGATTTCGGTTATGACCCCACTAATAAGACAGCGAGGGTTGTATTCACAAAAGACAACGATTCATCCGGTTCATACATATACGTTGCTGCGGGATATAAAACGGTTACGCGGCAGACTAAAGACGGCGCTAAACAGGTTCGGCTTTTAACAGAGGTTAAATATCTTCCCATAAATCTGACGTCACGGGATAAGGGAAAGTCGGAATACACTCTCACGCTTGACGGCGAAAGAGGTGCGGAAGAGTATCATACTTTCCTGTGGAAGTATCCAAAGCTTGAAAAGCTTATGTATGATGAGAACGGCGTTATATTAAACTGAAAGAAATAAAAATATTATAAAATTTATATTTATGAAAGGTGAGTGTAAGAAGATGAGTAGAATTAAAAAATGTATTATGATGTTTTTAGCCTTGGCGGTTGTTTTAAGCGTTGTACAGATTCCGGCTTTTGCGGCAGATACGATTTACTTAAAACTAACGAATTTAGGTAAAAACCAGTGGACTAATGATGAACAGAAGAATAACGGTCTTAACTGTTGGTTTAGCAGCGAAGCTCAGCCGAACGGTGGTGCGAGCTGGTGGACGGGCGGAGACAGAACAATGCTCGGCGGACAGCAGACAAAGGTGTGGAAGAGTTTTGATAAGGATATTGCTAAGGGTTCAAAATTTATTGTGGAATGCGCGATAAAGGGAACAAACGGCGGCGAATATGTGCTTGGACTCACCGCGGATAAGGTTAAAACCGTTGAGGAGGATGATACTTTATTTGAATATCCTGTGCGGTCGCTTGATAATGATAAAAAGGGATTATGTGAAAGAGTTCCGGGTGCATTAGTCGGAAGAGAGGTGAAGGACGGCAAGGATGTTTTAAAGGCTAATACAGAGTCGCACAACTTCTTGAACGCTCCGTTAACGGAGGCGGGCGGAACAACAGAGGCGGCTTCGCCCAATGATGGTGACTGGCATTTTTACAAGATTTACTGCGATGGGTCAAAATATGTGAATGAAACAGGCATGTTGGCCGCGGATGTCACGGTGACGATTGACGGAAAGGTATATAACACCAATAAGATTCAAATGAATGAGGCAACCGCATGGAAAGGTATATTCTTTATGAATAATACAAAGGACACGAAAGAAGAAACCGACGAAGAGGGTAACCCCAAAACTGTTATTACATCAACCAAAACAAAGCTTGCCGAATTTAAAATGGTAAGAGTTTATACGCCTGAAAAGGATGCTAACTTTAACCCGCCAACATCTAATACCCTTGATAAAAGTGACGGAAATACATATTATAAAAATAATGGACAGCTTCACCAATGGATATGGAACAATGATGGCTCATATAACAATATTCTTAATTGTTGGTATAACACGAGTGGTTATAGTAAAAATGAGGATGGGACGGTAAAATCCGGACCCGGAGCCGGCGACGCAAGTTTTTGGACAGGAAATAATACGACGATGCTCGGCGGTCAGAAGACAAAGGTGTGGAAGTATTTTGAAAAGGGCGCGAAGATAGATAAAAACACAAGCTTTATTGTGGAGTGTGAAATGCGCGGATTCGGCGGCGGAGAGTATGTTATGGGTCTGACCTCGGACAATGTTAAGGCGGGGGATACGACGTATAATTCAGTATCATCATTGGGGGAAAATCTCACCGGTGCATTAATCGGAAGAGGCTCAGATAATAAATTAAAAGTTAATACCGATTCAAGTACCGGGCTTAACAAAGACCTGCTTGACATGAACGGCGCTGCGGTCATGGCTCCGGAGGATGTTACCGACTATACGGATAACACGACAGGATGGCACAAGTATAAGATTTATTGTGACGCGTCCAAGTACTCCAATAGCTTATATATGGATGTCACGGTTACCGATGTCACCGATTCCAAAAATCCGATAGTTTATAAAATGACCGAAAAAGTGGGAGCGGATACAGATGGAAGCTGGAACGGAATATTCTTTATGAATAATTCGACTAAGGCAACCAATACAAAGCTTGCCGAATTTAAAAGCATAAAGGTTTATGTTCCCGAGAAGTTTATCGCGCCGAACACCTTTAGCGGAAACGTTACCCTTAAATCGGGCGATTTGGCTGTCGGTGAGACTGTTAAAACCGGAACAACAAACGTCACAGCAGAGGCGAATATAATCAATACCGCCGCTAAAACGGGAAAGGTATATCTGATTCTTGCCGAATATAATTCAGACGATAGGGTTACGGCCGTTAAAGTGAAGGAAATTACATTAAATAATGAGACACAGAATTATTCAACAGAGGCTATAACATTAAGCGGTACTCCCGGCGGATATGTAAGAGCGTTCTTGTGGACGGATGAATTCCATCCGATTTGTCAGGCGGACAAAGCCGATATTGTAAAGTAGTTAATGCGTTCCGCCGTATGCCGAAAATCATGCATACGGCGGATAAGTTATACCGAACAAGACACAACGGAGGTACAGAGGTGAAAAGATTATTAAAAAAGTGGTTTGTTATTTGTGTGTTTGTCTTTGTTGCTTTATCCGCTGCAGAGAGTGTGTATGCCGACGCTTCGATAAATGTTCAGACATGGCATACCGGCAATATCTATAATGACAGAGACAATAAAACTATGACAATAAAATATGAGGATAGTGCAGATCAGGCAGATGCAACAGCCTATTTTGAGATAAAAAACGAAAAGAGTGAGGTATTGTGGAGTGATTCAACGGGCAAGAGCTTGTCGGCGGGCGAAGAAACCGCGCTTAGCCTTCCGGATTTGGGTTACGGCGCTTTTTATCTTAAAATAGCGGTGAAGGATCAGGAAAATAATCTGCTGGCTGAAAAAGAGATTCCGTATTCCGTGATTTTGGAAAGGAAGGACGGACGGCTTAATGATAAAGTCGGTGTGAATGCCCATTTTTCGTGGGGCTGGAATGTGGAAAAAGGGTGTGAGGTTGCACGAAAGGCAGGGTTTTCGATTATCAGAGACGAGCTTACATGGCAACAATCAGAGCCTCGAAAGGGCGAATACATCTTTCCGAAAAGACATTATGACATAATAGACACAATGTTAAAAGAGGGCATAGAGCCACAGTATAATTTCCTGTTCGGAAATACTCTGTATAATATGGAAGAAAAGTTTGTCTTGCCCGAAACTGACGAACAGATAAACGCCTTTGCTGAATACGCATATAATATAGTTAAGAATTCACAGGGGAAAATAAAGTATTTTAGAGTATGGAACGAACCGAATCATCCTGAAAAAAACCAAACACAGGATAGAGCAGAGCTTTATATGAAGCTTTTAAAAAAGGTTTATACAAGGATAAAGCCGGACTTCCCGGAGGTCCAGATAGGCGCTTTTACCACAACCGATATTAAGAGAAGCGTTGAATTTATAAAATGGGCGTGTGATTCGTGTGATTCAAATGAAAATCCCGCGCAGTATTTCGATTATGTGTCTGTGCATCACTATAATACGCCCAAAACGCTCAGCGACGACGATTTTAAAGCTCTGCGCACTTTGATAGACAGCTATGGCGGCCGGGATAAAGAAATTTGGTGTAACGAATACGGCTTTTATGATGATACAGCAACGGACTGGGGCGAGCCGCAGAATTCTCATACAAAGGCGGCGTACACATCGGTGCTAACCGCACAGATGCTTGTAAACAAGTATGCGGATAAATGCCTGATATATGCGCTTGCCGATAAAAGCGCAGCCAACTTGACGGTAGCTGAAAATGTTTTCGGCTTGACGAAGTCTTTTGATTCAGAGGTTGCCTACGCGGCAAAGCCGGCGTATGTATCTGTCGCCGCATTCAATTCACTTACCTGCGGATATAAGGAATGCGGAACGACGTCATATACCGAAGCGCCGAATGTAAGGCAATTTGATTTTAGGAAAACCGATGACCTTTGTGATGTTTCTATGCTCTGGTCGGTCGGGGGAAAACAGGAAATTTCGATAAACCCGAACAAAAACGACAATAAAAGAAATATCATATTCAGAGATATGTACGGAAATATAATTGTGCCGAAAGAAGACGGACGGGTATCCGAAAGACAATCGGACGGAACGTATCTTGTTACCGTGTCGGATGAAGACCCGATTTATGTTATATACCAACCGGACGAAGAGCCGACATATTTTGTATATCAGAACGACAGGTTTAACTCTGAGATAATTTGTATCGATAAAGCTACAAACCGATTCAGAATAAGCGGAAGAGTTATAGGCGGCGGGGAGCTTGTGTGCGCTGTGTATCCGACAGAGAAGCTTCCGACAAATTCCAACACGGTTGTACCGTCACAGGACATGGCGTATTGCACCCAGCTTGACACCGGGCGGACGGGATGGTTTTCGGCTGAGTTTTCACTCACTGATGAATACGAATATTTTACGGCGGTCATTGCTAATAAAAATTTAAATGAAAAGTATTTAATAAAATTTAGCACCATTGGTTTTACCGCGAATATAACAGCGACAAATAAAGACGAAAACCGCTTCAAGCTGAGCGGAACGGTCATTGGCGGAGGAGATTTGGTATGCGCCGTATATCCGACAGAGAAGCTTCCGTCAAATTCAGAGAATATTATACCCACACAGGATATGGTATATTGTAATCAGCTTGATGTTGACCGGACAGGAGAATTTTCTGTTGAGTTTTCTCTTACTGATGAATACGAACATTTTACAGCGGTCGTTGCCAATGAGAACATAAAAGAAAAATATTTAATTAGCTTTAACGGCAGGGGTGTTATATACAACATCATAACGGTAAAACAAAATGATAAAGATAATATAAACGAAATAAAAGATATAGATAAAAATAAAAGTATAGATGTAACAGTTATAAACTATAATGTGTTTTCGGAAGAAAAGCCAAGTTTAATATGTGTGGCATATAATACGGACGGGCAGGTTATAGATTGCAAAACTCCGGAGCTTGAAACAACCGGGAATATTGCCGAAGCGAAGGACGTTAAAATCAATACATCAGAGGCGGCGGCGGTCAAAGTTTATTTGTGGAATATGAAAAATCTGTGTCCGCTCGGAGAGTTTAAGAGCATTGATTAAAAATTATTAAAATTATAAAAACAGGAGTGAAAAAAATGAAAAAATCAAGAAGTAAATGGTTAAAGGCTGTGTCATTGATTACGGCGGGCGTATTGATGGCAG
>CADBUP010000063.1 GCA_902797885.1 uncultured Ruminococcus sp. | reverse complement strand
TTCATTATCATGATAACTGGAAGCATCTTCGTGACTATACAAAAAAATTCGACTATAGCTGGAAGGACAATAATAAAGGCCACTATGTGAACCTCCAGACCGTACCCTATACCGGAAGCGATGAATATATGGATAATACCGACCAATATCCGTACCTGCGAAGCGCAACGGTACTGTACTTAAAACGGATTCAGGCTCTTTGCCGGAAAAATAACATAGAACTTATGTTTTTAAGTGTTCCCTCCGCTTCATCGTGGAACGAGGACAGGCATAACGTAATAGAAAAATACGCAGAAGAAAACAACATAACATTTATTGATATGAACTATAACGAGACTCTCGCCGACATTGACTGGAATACCGACACACGCGACGGCGGAATGCACATGAATTATCGCGGCGCACGAAAGGTTTCAAATGCCCTCGCCGATTATCTTCAAAATTACAACCTTCCGGATAGGCGCGGTGACTCAGCCTATTCACAGTGGGACGCGGATTTAAACACATATAACGAACAGTTTGATACACAATTAAAAAAGGACACAAATTAAGGGGGCATATCGCCCCCTGAGCATGTCGATAAACTCCGATAAACGAAAAATTTCATTTTTATTAAAACGCCGTCCCCGGATTCCGCCATGCCTACCACGACGGCAAGGAAATGAAATTTTTCGCGTTTTCACAATGTTTTCGGCAAGATATTGCTACATTTCCGCAACGGGCGCGGCGGCGGATTTATGGGCTTAGGGCAGTCAGTTCAAAGCAATATCCTGCTGAAAATAACTTTTTCAACAGTCTGAGGGGGCATATCGCCCCTATTATTTATATCAAATCAAAAACAAGCATACACCCTTCGCAATCTTTTCCGTAAGGCATACTTATTCCTCTGTTCATCAAAACATCACCGCTGTAAACTTCGCCTGTTTCCCGAAGCTTATACAGCTTATCGGCCTCAAGACCCTCAAGTTTCACATACTTATTAATCACAGACGGCGCGGTCATTATTGTAAAATAGAACATAACAGCCGTCTTTTTATCCTCCGCAACATATTCCCATGCGGTATGGCTGCTTTCAAACGGTGAAACAAGCCTATACATATCTCCATTGTGAATAACTCCGCGAACCGACTTATAAACCTCTATTTGTTCATTTATTTCAGAGAGCTCTTCGTCGCTCATCTTTGTCACATCAAGCTCATAGCCGAGCTGACCGCACATCGCAACATAACCGCGGGTTTTAAGCGGCGAAACTCTTCCAACCTGATGATTCGGAACAGCTGAAACGTGTGAACCCATAAATGCCGCCGGCATAACAAGGCTTGTTCCGTGCTGGATATACATACGCTCAATCGCATCTGTATCGTCACTTGTCCAATACTGGTTAAAGTAATACATCATTCCCGCATCGAATCTGCCTCCGCCGCCGCTGCAGCCTTCAAACAAAACATCGGGGAAGCTTCCCATAATATTCTCAAGCACGCTGTAAAGTCCGAGCATATACCGATGCGCTGTTTCGGCCTGTCTTTCCGGCGGAAGCAAGGCCGAACCTATACAGGTCATATTTCTGTTCATATCCCACTTGACATATTCAATCGGTGCGGAATTCAACACGTCCTTTAATGATTTCGTTATGTACTCTTGAACATCACTACGTGAAAAGTCAAGTATAAGCTGATTTCTGCTCTCGCTTCTCTTTCTTCCTTTAACGTGAAGACACCAATCCGGATGCGCACGGTACAGGTCGCTGTCGGGCGAAATCATTTCAGGTTCAAACCAAAGGCCGAACTTCATTCCTATATCATTTACCTTCTTCACAAGTCCGGGGATACCGTTCGGAAGCTTTTTGGTATCGGCATACCAGTCGCCGAGTGAGCAGTTGTCGCTGTCTCTTTTTCCGAACCAGCCGTCATCCAAAACAAGCATCTCTATCCCTGCTTTTTTAGCGGTCTTAGCAATATCCACAATCTTGTCTTCATCAAAATTAAAATATGTCGCCTCCCAGTTATTTATAAGAACCGGGCGCTCTGCATCTCTGTACTTACCTCTTGCAAGTCTTTTCTGATAGAGCCTGTTAAACGTTTTCGACATCTCGCCGAATCCGCCCGCCGAATATACCATAACAACCTCCGGCGCGGTAAACGTCTCGCCCGGCTCGAGAAGCCACGCGAAGTCACATGAGTTTATTCCCATAAACGCTCTCGTCCGGCCATATGTATCTACCTCAACACCCGCCTCGAAATTACCGCTGTATACAAAGCTGAAGCCGTAAACATCACCGTGTTTTTCATTAGCTGTCTTTTCGGCAAGGGCGAAAAACGGACTTTGGTGGTGTGAACTTGAACCGCGTCGGCTTTCAATTTTTGTTGTGCCTGTTCCGAGCGCTCTGCGTTCGATATGTCTCTCTCTTGCCCAGCTTCCCGACAGGTTAATCATATCAAAGTCAGCACCTGTGAAGTCTACGTTACAGCTCATAACCGTATCAACGCTCACCGCGGCATCTCCATCGTTTATAACCTCAACATTTCTGGTTATAGCATCATAATTATTAAACGCGGTGTATCTGTAAATCAATTTAAGCCCGGTCAACTCGTCCTTAACGGAAATTTCAAGCGTATCGGCTTCGCTATCATTTTCAACGTATGTGGCCGGAAGTCCGCAAAGCTTCGGCTTTCCCGCTTTTATTACATAGGAATCATATTTCATCTTCGTTATACGGCTTCCGTCCGCATATATTGCGTGAAACGCGGGCTTTCTTAAATCACAGCTTCCGTAGAACGAGTATTCCTGAGGGATAGCATCGGTAGATGCGGATATCCCCTGTTCCGAAAGCTCGGCGTCATTTGCACCGAAGGAAGCGGTGCGGCTCTCTGTGCCAAACATTCCGCTTGTGCTGTCAACACGCTTGCCCCAGTACAAATGTTCTAACAAATATCCGCCGTATATCCCTATCATATAAGAAGTATTCGGCGTCTGCAAATGAAAAATCTGCTTTTCTTTATCAAAAGTAATCATAAATGTTTCTCCTATTAATATTAATTAATTATATTTTTATAATATCATCTGTTACATTCTTTGTAAATATAACAAATTACACATTTATAAGAATATTTTAACATATTCAATCGCCTATTTTATCGGCGCTTTTTTTGAAAACGATAAACCTCTGAACCGCAAAGTTTAAAATGACGGTAATCGGAACAGTTATAAGCTTCGCAATGGTTTTAACGGCAAAAAACCTCGCGAAAACTGCTAAAGACACACTTGAAACAATCAACACGAAAACGTTTCCCGCAAGGAACTGGATATATTTTTTAAACGAATACCCATCCGCACGGTAAACAAACCTCGAATTCATAAAATAACTGTTGGTCGCCGAGACTATATATGCGGCGATGTTTGCCGCAAGCTCCCAAACCCCCGCAACATCACACAGCAAGAAGAAAACCCCGGTGTCAATTATGGTGTTAATCACCCCGACGCACCCGAATCTGATAAACATTTTTAAATTCGCTTTAGAAAAGAGCTTTCTCATAACCTGCGCTTCCGTTCTGTCTTTTTTAATTTTCTTCTTATTTGATATATCTCACAGAGCATTTTAAATCCGTCACCGATGACGCTGACGTTTGAGCATACAGAATTGTTTAAAAGAGTAACGGGTATGCTTTTAATATTATACCCATAATTTCTTGCCATAGCAAGAATCTCAAAATCAAATCCGAATCTCATTATCGAAAGCTTTGAAAAAAGTTCCTTTGCCGCCTCGGCTCTGTACGCCTTAAAGCCGCACTGAGTATCGCTCAAACCGAGATGAAGCATAAGCTCACAGATTGCCGAGAATGTCTTGCTTGCCGCAGCGCGTAAAATTCCGTATCGCTTAGAAATTTCTGAATCCTCGCGCCGTGTTCCCACCGCAATATCCGCCGTGTCAAGTGCGGCGATAAATCTTTCAAGCGGTTCAAGCCCATAAGCAAGATCCGCATCGGTAAAGACAATCTTATCGCCCTTTGCCGCCGCAACACCCGCTTGAATTGCGCCGCCCTTGCCCTTGTTCTTTTCATAGCCGACGACACGCATATAACCACCCTCGAGTGATTTCAAAGCCTTCAATGTTCTATCGGTACTCCCGTCGTTTACCGCGATGAACTCGATGCCTTTATGCAGTTTTAAATATTCTTTAACCTTGTTTACCGTACCGTCTACCATATCTTCACAGTTGTAAAAAGGTATTATCAAAGAAACCATAATCTACCCTCTCATATTCAGCTTTCGACATCTATCCTAAAAGCCTTTTTATAAAGCTCAGCCGAAAAATACAGATTTACCCTTGTCATATACCCGTATTTTCGGTCGTCAAGTCTGTATTCGGTTCCGTCAATGTCAAAGCTGTCCGTTCTGAAAACATTTTTTTCGTTGTCGAAAATGACCGATTTTCCTTTTATACTGATTTCCGTCAGCTTTGTTTCATCATTATAAACCACATATCCGCCCTCAGCCTCTATTATATTTCTAAGCGGATAATACTTTTCTCCGTCTTTTATATAAATCGGATTTTCACAGTGGACACCGTTATGATATAAGTCGCGGAAGTCAGCGCCCTTTATGTATATCTTTACCCCGTCTCTAATCCTATATATATCGCGATACGCAGCCTGGTAATAATTGTCGCTTATAAACTGATTGTACGAATATTTCGGGTTGAGGTCGGCATTGTAATAAAAATCAGACGTTCCGTCACCGATTGCCGTAAGATTTTCATTAATTATTTTCCGATTTTCGGCATATCCGCAAAACGTCGGTGCAAAAGAAACAACACCGAACACAAAAACCACAGCCAAAGCATACGCCGACTTCTTTCCGCTCGGCACAAGTTCACACAAAACGTCCGCCCCGACCGCAATTAAAATCAAAAGGCAGGGCAGAATATTCCGATAACCGAAGGTGACCGAAAAGACAAGCATCCCGACCGAGGCAAGCCCGGCAAGCAACAGAGCAGAGCGCTCTGTCTTTCCGAAAAACAAACCGAATATTCCTTCGGCCGTGAGTGCCGCCGTCAGGATTATTCCAGCCGCGGTATACATACCGAGCAATTTAAAAATACCCGAAGCAGCCGCCGCGGCGGCAAGCATAGCCGAAACCGGCTTATGCAGCTTAAGTTCATCCGCGGCAAGCAGCAAAAGCACACTCTCAAACACAAGAAATGCCGAATTTCTTCCAACCGAAAAATCATAAACAAGCCTAAGGCGTTCAATCAGGCTCAGCGCCTCAAAGGTCTCGGCAACCGTCCTTCCGAAGGTGCTCGGCGAAAACACAACAGTCGCATATCCGACCGCCATAATCAAAAGCATAATAATACACTTTTTAATATCCTTCTTATCTCTAAAACGTATGACAGAGTATAGTGTTGCGGCCGCGATTGCCGCCGCGCCGCCCTGTTCGGTCGAAGCGCCGGAGAGAAACAGAACAACTACCGCCGGCGCATTTATTCTTCCTTTCTCGGCCGACTTTCTAAACAAGTAAAATGCGGCAAAGATCAAAGCCGTCGGATAAATATAGTTCATCGCCCCCGCCATCCAAAAAACGCCTTCACGCAAAACCGTATAAGGTAAGATAAGCGTCCCCGACAGAGCAAACGCAAAAAACAAATCCCGCTTTTTCACATCCAGTGCACATCCCGCAAAGAAATATACTGACATAATGAGCAGAGGAATCACAACAAAAAACAGCCTGTCCTTAAACACAAGAATAAGCTCTAAAAGAAAGTGAACCGCCGCCCGACCGTTCATCTGCATATAATGTTCGCCCGTCATTTTTATAAAGTTTAAAAATCCGTGCCTTAAATACAGCGCGTAGATAAAATCATCACCATAGAGAGTTGTTGCCGCGCCGGTCAGTGCAAAAACAAAAATGCAGAAAATCGTTATAAAATTTTTCAGGTTAAAGACTGACTTCTTCACCGATAAATCACCTAAATCAATACTCACGTTCATTACTGATATATTATTTTACCATTACTGAGACAAAAAGTCAATAGCACAGCGTTTCATAGCACGGTTATAGCTTTTGACAAACACGCACAAAAATTCTAATCTTTATTTTGTCACATCTACAAAAATCAATCAACCACTTGACAATATATTAATTAAATGTTACAATAATTTTCGTATGAATAGATGTTAAAAAAGTGCGTCCTGGCGCAGTTTTTTAACATTAAAAGGCCGGTTTTAGCCGACTGAAATAATACCATCCGGCTACAGCGTCATTCACGGCTTAGCCGCAATTATTGGAGGTTTTTTTAATGACAAATTTTGAACAGTGGAATGGTTTTAAAGGTTCAAAATGGCGTGATGACATTGACACACGTGATTTTATAATCGAAAACTACACACCCTATGACGGTGACGAGTCGTTTCTCGAAGGTCCTACCGAAGCTACAGACAAGCTTTGGGGTAAGCTTCAAGAGCTCCAGAAGGAAGAACGTGCCAAGGGCGGCGTTCTTGATATGGACACGCATATTGTTACCGGTCTGACCGCTCACAAGCCCGGCTATATTGATGAAAGCATGAAGGATCTTGAACAAATCGTAGGTCTTCAGACGGACAAGCCTTTAAAACGTGCGTTTATGCCATTCGGCGGCATCAAGATGGCTGAAGAAGCTTGCAGCACCTATGGCTATGAGCCGGACCCCGAGCTTCACAAAATCTTTAATGTATATCACAAAACCCACAACCAGGGTGTATTTGATGTTTACACACCCGAAATGCGTAAGATTCGTAAAAACAAGATTGTTACCGGTCTGCCCGACACTTACGGCAGAGGCCGAATAGTCGGAGACTATCGTCGTGTTGCCCTCTATGGTATCGACAGACTTATCGAAAAGAAACAGGAGGACTTTGCTAACATAGACAGCGAAACTATGTTTGAAGATGAAATCCGTCTCCGCGAAGAGGTTAAGGATCAGATTAAGGCCCTTCAGGGAATCAAGGCTATGGCCGAATCCTATGGCTTTGATATTTCTCAGCCGGCTAAAAACGCAAAGGAAGCTTGCCAGTGGCTCTATTTCGGTTACCTTGCCGCTATCAAGACCCAGAACGGTGCGGCGATGAGCGTCGGCAGAGTTTCTACCTTCCTTGATATTTATATTCAGCGTGACCTCGATAACGGCACACTTACCGAAAAGGAAGCTCAGGAGCTTATCGACCATATGGTTATGAAATTCCGTATGGTTAAATTCGCACGTATTCCTTCATATAATGAGCTGTTCTCGGGTGACCCGGTATGGGCAACTCTTAATGTCGGCGGTAAGGGCATCGATGGCCGCAGCATGGTTACAAAGAATGACTTCCGATTCCTTCACACTCTTGAGAATATGGGTCCGTCACCCGAACCTAACCTCACAGTTCTTTATTCTTCAGAGCTTCCTGAAGCATTCAGACGTTACGCTGCTGCTATTTCTGTTCGCACAAGCTCAATCCAGTACGAAAATGATGATGTTATGCGTGTTGTTTGGGGCGATGACTATGCGATTTGCTGCTGTGTATCCGCAACACAGACAGGTAAAGAGATGCAATTCTTCGGCGCACGCGCTAACCTCGCTAAGTGCCTGCTCTATGCTATAAACGGCGGTGTTGACTGTAAGACAAAGGTTCAGGTAGGACCTGAATTCCCGAAGATTACATCAGAATATCTCGATTACGACGAGGTTCTCGCAAAGTATGACAAGATGATGGATTGGCTCGCTAAGGTTTATGTTAAGGTATTGAACGTAATCCACTATATGCACGATAAATACTATTATGAAGCGGCTGAGATGGCTCTCATAGATACCGATGTACGCCGTACATTCGCTACCGGTATCGCAGGGTTCTCACACGTTGTTGACTCTCTCTCAGCTATTAAATATGCGAAGGTTAAAGCTGTTCGCGATGAAGACGGAATCACTCAGGACTTTGAGATTGAGGGCGACTTCCCGCGTTACGGCAACGATGATGACCGTGCGGATGAGATTGCCGTATGGCTTCTCAAGACATTTATGGGCAAGGTTAAAAAGTGCCACACCTATAGAAATTCAGAGCCGACAACCTCGATTCTTACCATTACATCAAACGTTGTATACGGTAAGGCAACCGGCACTCTGCCTGACGGACGTAAGGCAGGAGAGCCTCTGTCACCGGGCGCAAACCCGAGCTACGGCGCAGAAAAGAGCGGTCTTCTTGCATCGCTTAACTCTGTTGCTAAGCTCCCGTATGAATATGCTCTTGACGGTATCTCAAATACACAGACAATCAACCCTGACGCTCTCGGTCACAACGAGAACGAACAGACAACAAACCTTGTAAACGTTCTTGACGGTTACTTTGATAAGGGCGCTCATCACCTTAATGTAAACGTATTCGGTAAGGAAAAACTTATCGACGCCATGGAACATCCTGAAAAGGAAGAATACGCTAACTTCACAATCCGTGTTTCGGGTTACGCTGTTAAATTCATCGACCTTACTCGTGAGCAGCAGCTTGATGTTATTTCAAGAACCTGCCACGCTTCTCTGTAAGCCATATGTTAGGACGTATTCATTCAACCGAAAGCTTTGGCGCGGCCGATGGCCCCGGCGTTAGATTTATCATCTTCGTTCAGGGCTGCGGCATGCGCTGCCGCTATTGCCACAACCCCGACACATGGGATAGAAACAGCGGCACCGAGGCAGATGCCGATTCGCTTATCGAAAAGGCTCTTCGCTATAAGACATACTGGCGAAAGGACGGCGGTATCACCGTCAGCGGCGGTGAGCCGCTCTTGCAGATTGATTTTCTCCTTGAACTTTTAAAAAAAGCCAAGGAACACGGTATCAATACCGTTATTGATACCGCAGGCAAGCCTTTCACCCGCGAAGAACCGTTTTTCGGTAAATTCAACGAGGTAATGAAGTACACCGATTTGGTTATGCTTGATATAAAAGAATTCAATCCTAAACGTCATAAGGATTTGACCGGGTTTGACAACGATAATATTATCGATATGGCGAAATATCTCTCTGAAATAGGCAAGCCGATGTGGATAAGACACGTTCTTGTTCCCGGGCATAGTGATTTTGACGAGGATTTAGACGCCCTCGGTGAGTTTATCGGAACCCTTTCAACCGTTGAAAAAGTTGAGGTTCTGCCTTACCATACACTCGGCAAGTTTAAGTGGGAAAACCTTGGCATCCCCTATAGCTTAGAGGATGTTAACCCCCCTACCCCCGAAAGGGTAAAAAATGCCGAAGAGCGTCTTAAAGCGCATTTTAAAAAATAATATTTGTTTAAAAGACCGGCGTATCGTGATGAACGATACGCCGGTCTTAGCCTACTGAAGCTATAATAAATATTGTTATCTTTATGCGGTGGTTTTCATCTGAAGTCTGAGTCTGTCCGCAATCATCGCTATAAACTCTGAATTTGTAGGCTTGCCCTTTGAATTTGCAATCGTATACCCAAAGAATGAATTCAGAACATCTGTATCTCCTCTGTCCCACGCAACCTCAATAGCATGACGGATAGCACGTTCAACCCTGCTCGGCGTAGTATTAAAATCCTTCGCAACAGTAGGAGACAACTCTTTTGTAATAGAATTGATTACATCAAGATTATCAACCACCATTATAATCGCATGCCTTAAATACTGATACCCTTTAATATGTGCGGGAATACCAATTTCATGTATGATATTTGTAACCATTGTTTCAATATCCTGCTCGGGCTTTCTCTTAACGATTCGAATATCCGTGCCATTGATTTTTCTCTTTGTTTCCTCAACTGCATCATCCTCCTTCATAAACATTTCTATCCTGTTTAAAAGCGAATCCAAATCAAGAGGCTTCTGCATAAAATATTCCGCTCCCATAGCTATTGCGTGCGCAGCTATCTTCTCGTTTGCGATAGAACTTACCATAAAAAATGCCGGTGCGTTCGGGTTTGTATTCGGCTCTACCCTCTCAAGTACCCCAAAACCGTCAAGATTCGGCAGAACAACGTCCAAAATAACAACATCCGGCTTCCCTTCCTCTATTAAGTCCAGTGCGTCAATGCCTCCGCACGCGGTTCCAACAAGCTCAAATCTGTCGCTATCATTAATCACCTTGCTTAATGCGCAAACCAATTCCATATCATCATCCACTATAAGTACTTTACATTTTTTGTTTAGAAATTTTTCCATTTCTGCAATCTCCTTCGTTTTTTCAAGTTTTTAGTTTTTATTCAACCTTATGTATATTATAAACACAATTTACATTATTTGTCAATAGTTTTTAACAAAATAATTGTTATTTTTTTACATTTTTGTTACAACAAAAAATAAATAGCCGGTAAATAAACTTTTTTGACATTTCACGACTTTTTACTATTTTTTTCTATCGACAAAATGCACAAAATATTTACACATTAATTTTTATCCGTAGCACACCGCGGCAGAAATTTAAACCTGGCGCGGTGTGTTACTTAGGCTTAGAGCGTCAAATTCTTACGCTGCCTAATCTGCCGCTAATGTCATTTTGTCTATAAATACAGCATATCCTCTTGTCGGATTGTTAACAAACACATGAGTGATTGCCCCTACGAACTTTCCGTCCTGAATGAGCGGAGAGCCCGACATACCTTGTACAATTCCGCCTGTCTTTTCAATAAGCCGCGGGTCTGTGACCTTAACAATCATACCTTTAGGTGAATTTTCATCATCGTTTATTTTAATTATGCTCACCGAGTATTCACAAATCTCATCACCTTCGACATTGCACATAACTGACGCGTCACCCTCGTGAACCTCATTTCTCTCAGCGACGCTGATTGCCTTATCGGATTCAGCTTTGTCACGGTTGAGTTTTCCGAAGATTCCCTCATCCGTGTTTTTATCAATCTTTCCGATTTTATTATTTCCCTCGCTGAAAACTCCTATTAATTCCCCCGGCGAACCCTTTTCACCGCGTCTTATTGATGTTATTTCAGCTTCAAGCGCATCTCCGCCGCTTATATTGATTAAACTTCCGTTTGAATCACATATTCCGTGGCCGAGTGCGCCAAAGCTTCCGGTGTTTGGGTCATAATAGGTCATTGTGCCTATCCCCGAGGCGGAGTCCTTTATCCATACGCCTATTCGGTACTTTCCGTCACTTGCGTCTTTTTTGGGTCTTATTGTTGTCTGCATTTCTTTTCCGTTGTGTTCATAAACAACGGACACCTCATCTTCTCCGTCGGTCAATTTTTCAAGTGATTTAACCGACGTTACCTCTTTTCCGTTAATTTTAGTAATAGTGTCTCCGCCCGAGATTCCCGCTTCAGCCGCCGGCGAGCAAGAACCTCCGCCTTCTTCTTCAAAGTCAGCGGTATTTATAACACTTACACCCTTAATATTAACGGTCACTCCGATTGTTTTGCCGACAGGAACAAGCAAACGTTCCTCTGCATATGCCGATATATTTATGAGAGACAATAACAAAAGCATTATACAGTACGGTTTCAAAATATTTTTTATTTTTTTCATATCTACCTCTCGGAAAAATATTTTTTCCTGTCAATAGATATTATCGCCGAACTCATTTTTTTCAGTCATACAATAAGATGAAGTATGCACACAAAATAGTAATCCATTTTAGCCTCTTTTATCCGACATACCGTCATTCGTGCGTTATACACAATCAGAGAAATTTATTAATGAATTTCTATCCAATTTTAATTTTTTAAAATAAAAGGCATAAAATATTTTGCGTATTTTGTCGAATAATATCATATATAATATCACAAAATTAATTCTATGTCTATACCCCTATTTGCTTCAAAACCCGCCAAATCAACTTTAAAATCTTTAAAAATATTGATTTTCCCAGTATTGACAGCATTTTTTATTTATGTTATTATTATAATTAAGAAATAGTAAAGATTTTTCCGGAGGCAAATTATGAACAAAAATTCCAAGACTCACGATATGGTTATTTCGGCATTGTTAATCGCTATAGGTATATTGATTCCTATGATATTTACGGGACCGCCGTTCCGGATAATAGTAGGTCCGTACACTGCAACAATTATGGCGCATGTCCCGGTGATTATAGCTATGTTTATCTCGCCTCAAACGGCAATTTTAACAGCCGTAGGCACAACAATAGGCTTCTTCTTTACCGCGCCTGTTATTGTTGCCGTACGAGCCGCTTCTCACATTGCCTTTGCTGTTTTCGGCGCTTACTTGATAAAAAGGGGAATGACCGCTGTTCCGCTTTGTGTTGTTACCGGTATTATTCACGCGGTGCTTGAGGGGCTTGTTGTTCTAATTTTCTTCGTTGGCGGTCTGAGCACCCCGACGGCTGGATACTCCGTTACCGCTTTGGTAATAATCACCGTGGCCGGAACTTTAGCTCATCACACCGTTGACTTTATCATCGCGTATGTTGTCGGCGGAGCTCTGCATAAGGCAAGGCTTATGCCCGGTCTCCCCGGACTTTCTAAGAAAAATGCTTAAATAAAAGGAGAGAGAATATGCTTATAGACTTCAATAAAATCGAGAAGACTGTTCTTCCTGCCTTTAAGGGCGGCGAGGGCGAATACCACGCAAGGATGTTTACTGACGATAACAACAAAATTATGTATGGCTGCCTGCCGGCGGGTTCTTCCATCGGTATGCACACGCATACGGGAAACAGCGAGATAATATATATTCTGTCCGGAAACGGAAAAGTGATGTACGACGATACCGAAGAGGGCCTGACCGAGGGGAGCTGTCACTATTGTCCCGAGGGTCATACACACAGTCTTATAAACAACGGTGATTCGGATTTGAAGTTTTTCGCGGTTGTTCCTGAGCACAAAAAATAAGGAGTGAAAAATATGAATGAAACATATAAAGAAAAAGCTGAAAAATTAATACCAATGCTTGAAAAAAGGAATTTCGAGGTGTATTATTGCGAAAACGGCAAAGAGGCGGCGGAAAAGGCGCTTACTCTTATAGACAAAAACGACTTGATTGCATGGGGTGGTTCACGCACCGTTTCGGAAATCGGCCTTCTTGACCTGCTTCGCAGCAGGGGGTATAATCTGTTAGATCGCGATACGGCTAAAACCGACGAAGACAGGTTTGAGATAATGCGCCGCGGACTCCTTTCGGATACATTTTTAATGAGTTCAAACGCTATTTCAGAGGACGGAGTTTTAGTCAATATTGACGGTCTCGGCAACCGCCTTGCGGCCATGATTTTTGGTCCGAAAAGCGTTATCATTATTGCCGGAATGAACAAGGTCTGTCCCACGGTGGAGGCCGCCGAGGATAGGGCGCACAATATTGCCGCGGTAAAGAACGCAGAGCGTTTCGGCCTTACCAAAACGGGCTGTGCACACGGAAGATGCGTTAACTGCCTCTCCGATGAGTGTATGTGCTCTTATATCGTCAAGACAAGACGAAGCAAACAAAAAGGCAGAATTAAAATCATTCTTGTCGGTGAGGATTTAGGATTTTAGAACACTCTAAACATCTACTGAAACACATTTTTGTTTCCGTCCTTCCCTCTCTCGCCGCCGCAGCGGCAAAGGATATTCAACCGTTACATTGCCTGAGACTACGGCATTTACAACACCTTCGGGATTTTCAAACACATATCAGTTTTCCAAAATACCGTTTAATGTATAATTTGCTTTTGGTTTAATCATTACCTTTGCATATCTGATTTGCCCTCGGCGGCAAATACCGTAAACGGTACCGTTGCGATAAGCATTACGCACGCGATGAGCCATGCCGTAATTCTCATTGTGTTTTTTACTTTTTTCATAGTATCATGCCTCCTATGGTTTTTATAAGTCATGTTATATTAGTTTAAGCCTTTCAGCTATCGTTTTCGCCTCACTTCGGCGATTTACGCCAAGTTTTTGGAGAATATGGCTGACGTGGCTTTTAACCGTTGCCAGCTTGATATTTAAAATTTCGCCTATTTCGGCGTTGCTTTTGTCCGCACATAACAGACGAAGCACCTGAAGCTCTGCTTCGGTCAGCTTTTCGACCGGGCTGTTTTGAGGCTTCATAAAATCCGGATAGTATACCGTTCGGTTCCGCATCGCCTTAATAAGCCGTGTTATAAATTTTGAAGTTTTTTCGCCTTTAAAATATTCGTCCGCAAGAGGCAAAAGTGCCGCACCGTATCCGCTAAGTGTACGTATAAATCCGTATTCTTCAACTATATCAAGCGCTGCTTTTAAATGTTCTTTCCACTCGGCATCACCTTTTCTGTAATGTGCGATTGCGGATAAAGCGTGGATGTGAGCCATATCGATATGTCTTCCGCATATGCGGCAAAACGGTTCAAGCGGAGAGAGCGTAAGCAGGACAGCGTCATTTTCTTCGTATGATAATTCGCACATTGCTCGGGTGATATACTGATACCTTTTCATTGTTTTAAAATTTATACTGTTTAAATCCGCGTTTTTATGATACCACTCATCAACAAAACCGGTATCACCGGTGAAAAGCGCTATACGGCACAGCATTGCATCTATATTTGGCATAAATCTCGTAAGCTCTTTTTCTTCAAATCTTTCTTTAAGAGACGCCAAAGTCCGCATCGCATCATCAGCCTTGCCTGTGTCAACCTGACTTCTGACAAGAAGACCGACAAGCGCAAACTCAATATCGGACGTACCCTTACTCTGAACCTCGCTTATTTTAGAAACAAGCGCAAGCATACGGCTTGACACATCCTCGCCCTTTTCAAACTTGCTTTCGGTGATGGCACAGTCAGGCAAGCACACGCCATCCTTCCCCAATATTGCCTCGACGGGTACACGTATAGTCGAATACAAAAAATCATCGAGTTTACTCCAGTCCGAAAAATCCTTGCCGCCGTTCATTATGCTCGGCATAGCGCTTGTAACCGAAAACGGCGGCAGTTTAATCTCTTTATTCATCAGAAGTTTAAATGCCGCTTTGACTGTGTCAACCATTCCGCTTACACCTCGCTGGGGAAGAGAAACATCAAGCCAAGTCAGGCGGCTTCTCGCCTCACGCGCCGCCGCGTCGGACTTTCCGCGCATCGCTGCAAAGTTTTCAAGTTCACGATACCACCTCTCCGATGCATCATAGTCTGTGTGAAGAGCGCATAGCATAGACATTCCCTGCATAAGCGCCGGACTTGAAGAAATTTGGCTCTCGGAAAGAGAAAGATAATAGCTCTCCATCTCCTCATAATGCCCCATCCCCGGGTGAAGGTTCGTTGTCTTTATCAAAAGTTCAGACACCTTACTCTTTTCACCGCTTTTTGAATAGTATTCAAGAGCCTTTCCGTAGTTTTCGTGAAGTTCATAATAAAGACCCCCGCGGCTGTATATTGCCTCCTGCTGTTCTATTGTAAACTCACGCGATTGCTCCCACAAAAGGAATTCTCTAAAGAACTCCCAGAAACTGAAGCTATCAAGACCATCGTATATAAGCATTCGCGTGTTTTTCTGAATTTCGGTCAACAGCTCGCCGGCACGGATGTCACCGCTGACCATTTTAGCAAGCTCCGTATTAAAGCTCTCAAACGGAGCAAGTTCAAGCAGAAATCGGCGAAGCGGGAGTTCAAATCTCCGGAAAATCATTTCGTCGAAATATGTGAAAATTTCTCTCTTGCATTCATTAAGCATCTTTTTTCCGAGCGTTTCTCCGCCCAATACCAGTCTAAGAATGACTGATATCGCAAGAGGATAACCCATTGTTTCACGGTACGTGACCGAAATTTCGGAATCCGTCATATTTACACCGTTTTTTTCAAAAAACTCGGCTATGTTTTCGCGATTAAAAAAAAGCTCATTTGTATCAATAACTGTCATAATTCCCGAAAGCTTAAACGGAATAAGTATAGCCGGCACAGCGCCGCGGGTCAGTAAAATAAACTTTGTCTTTGGATTATCGCGTATAAGAGAGCATAATATCTGTCTATTATCGTCATACTGAAGTCTCTGAAGGTCATCTATCAGAATCACGTCCGAACTTTCATCTGCTTTGAAAGAGCCAAAGTCCGTACTCTCAGCAGAGATTTCGCTATATGACATTCCTCTGAGCAGATGCCCGACAACGGTTGTTTTTCCAAAGCCGCAAGGGGCACTAAAAAGCAATATTCTTCCGTCTTCTGTAAAGTTCTTAAACTTTTCCTGTATTTCGGGCTTGATAAAAGGTTCAGGATTCAAACATTTCACATCCTTTTTATAATATGAGTCAGGGTCACATTTTTTTCATAAAGATTTTATTATAGTTATTATAACATAATCAAAATTCAATGTCATCATCCTAAAGTATGATTTATAAAGATATTTTTATAAACTTTTTGAATTATTAAACCAATAACGCTCAGCGAAAAGGCCTTAAAGGCTTTCGCCTTTAAGGCCTCAGACCGTCGAAAAGTCATTTGGTATAGCTTGCGCTCTGCTTCGGACAGTATGGCGATTGACATGCACGGCGGCGTGATAGGATAATTATATTCGTCCTACCCGATTTATTCACCGTACATACCGGCTCTGTCGTTTACAACAAACATTCTAAGCATTTCATCATTAAGTCCCAGTTCTTCGTTTTCGCCCTTCAAAAAACCTTTATCAACCAGTTTTTGAATAGTTGGCCTTGCCCACTCGGGCATATTATCGTCTATATAGTTGTATATCATTGGATTTGACAACTTATTTAAGCTATCCGAAAGCCTGTTTACATTTTCAGATAAATTATCAATCATTTCTTTCAGCTCATCATATTGTGTCATTGTTAACTCCTCACTTTCTTCGGGACTCTCTCCCGATAATGCTTCGCATAATGCCTCAGCAATTTTTTCGGCACCGAGCTTTTGATATAACCCGGCATCATATTGCGTATCGACAAAACAAACCTCTAAAAGACACGCCGGTGCGACTGTGTGCCTTATTACATATAACCCTGACCTATCCTTTATTCCCCGGTCGGTAAACCCGAGAGATTTAAGGGAATTCAGCATTCTGCCCGCGCCGGCAACATCTCTGCCGCCATAAGTGCACGCCTCCGCGCCCTTGCCGCCTCCCGAATTAAAATGAATTGACAAAAACATATCAAGAGGCTGAGCATTTGCCTTTTCGCATATCTTTCTTAAGTTTTCCGATACCGTTGAGGAACGGTCATCCGTACAATCAACCACAGTATTACCGCGTGCTTTTAACTTTTCCATTAGGGAATATCCAACTGCCCTCGTTTCATTGCTTTCGTTCAGGATTCCTACCGCACCGCTGCCTACCGTTCCGCTGACCGTGTGTCCGCAGTTAATTCCTATCCGCATTTAACTCTCCTCCTTTCGTTCGCTTAGAACTTTTTCGTTTTTCAAGACCTCATCAGCCATTATAGCCGCATGTGTAAAGCTGTTATTTTTCCACCACGCGATAATAGCTGAAACAACTGTAAACCCTGTCGAAATCAGCGTGTTAATATCGTCATCGGAAACATTAATTATGCTATGCCCCATAGCGGTAAGCACCTGATTGACAAGTGCGAGAACCAAAATGGCTGTTCTCGCTATTGTTCCTGCCGTAATTTTCATCGAATATCCCCCCTTTTTTAATGTACCAAACGTACTATTTTATAAAAAAGCTCACAGCCGCCGCAACCAGCGCAGTTATGACCGCGCTAATAATAATATCATACTTTCGTCCCGGTCTTTTTTCAATCGCACTCACTCTTTCTAAAAGTTCATTAAGGTCGCGACGCATATATTTCATTTCAACCAGAATTTCAGTTATACTCTTGCTGTCCTCAGCCATCTCATCTATTCTATGATGCGCTGATTTCACCGACTGTTCAACGGAGGTCATTCTTTCATAAATTTTTTGCTCATCCATTTATTAAACATCCTTTCATTTATATGCCAAAGCCGAAAGCCTCGCTTTCACGGCACAATCCGCGAGGAACCGCTTTGGAAACTTTGAATTTTCCCTCCTGCTACTATAATATAATTCATCCTCAGGTGTCGTGCAGTGTCACTATAAAAAAACTTCCTGCTTGTTTTTTTGTTATTAAAAATGAATTATCTCAATTTTAATATTAATTTTTATTGTCTTATAAAATGACTTAAAAATTTGTAAAAGAAAAAAACGCAAAAAAAGTGAAAATAACTATTGCATATACAAAAAATTTATATTATAATAATTAAGTTAAAACAATTATTTGTTATTTTATATACGGAGGCGTATTAAATTGAGTAAGTTTTTAGATGCAATCAAGGATAGAGCAAAGTCTGATAAAAAGACCATTATCCTTCCCGAGTCGATGGACAGAAGAACATTTGAAGCGGCGGAGAAGATTTTAAAAGAGGGTATAGCGAACCTTATCATTCTCGGAACACCGCAGGAGATTGAAGATAATTCAAAGGGTTTTGATATTTCGGGAGCAACCGTTATCGACCCTCATACATATGAAAAGACAGAAGAATATTTAAACCTTTTTGTCGAATTGAGAAAGAAAAAGGGCCTTACATATGAGGAAGCAAAAAAGACTGCGCTCAGCGATTATATGTACTATGCATGTCTTATGGTTAAGGCCGGCGATGCTGACGGCGTTGTTTCGGGTGCGTGCCATTCAACGGCAAATACTTTAAGACCGAGCCTTCAGATTATCAAAACGAAGCCGGGTGTTAAGCTCGTTTCGGCGTTCTTCCTTATGCTTGTACCGAACTGTGAATACGGCGCAAACGGCGCATTTGTATTTGCTGACTGTGGCCTTGAACAGAACCCCGATCCCGAAAAGCTGGCGGCTATCGCCGCTTCTTCGGCTGAATCGTTTGAGCTTCTCGTTAACGAGAAGGCCACTGTCGCTATGCTTTCGCATTCAACAAAGGGAAGCGCAAAGCACGATGATGTAACAAAGGTAGTAGAGGCAACAAGAATTTGTAAAGAAACATATCCCGACCTTAACGTTGACGGCGAGCTTCAGACTGACGCGGCTATCATTCCTGAGGTTGCGGCTTCAAAGGCGCCGGACAGCACGGTTGCAGGTCATGCAAACGTACTTGTTTTTCCTGATCTTGATGCGGGTAATATCGGTTATAAACTTGTTCAAAGACTTGCTAAGGCCGAGGCTTACGGTCCTGTAACACAGGGTATAGCAAAGCCGATTAACGATTTATCCAGAGGCTGCTGTGCTGATGATATTGTCGGCGTTGTTGCTATCACTTGTGTTCAGGCTCAGGCGCTTGAGCAGTAATTAATTATAAAGGGGAAGTTATCATTATGAAAATTCTTGTTATTAACGCGGGAAGTTCGTCACTTAAATATCAGCTTATTGACATTGAAAACGAATCTGTTCTCGCTAAAGGTCTTTGTGAAAGAGTGGGCATTGAGGGTTCAAAGCTGACCCATAAGCCGGCAGGCAAAGACGAGTATGTTAAAGAGTCACCTATGGAAACCCATAAGGAGGCTATTCGCCTTGTGCTTGAGGCTCTTACAGACGCAGACCATGGCGTAATCGATGATGTAAACGAAATTAATGCAATAGGTCACCGCGTACTCCACGGCGGAAATATTTATACTGAGTCAATCAAGGTTGATGACGATGTTAAAAAGGTTATACGCGAGTGCTTTGACCTCGGTCCGCTCCACAATCCGGCGAACCTTATAGGAATCGAAGCGTGCGAGGCGGCGATGCCGGGCAAGCCGAACGTTGCGGTGTTCGATACCGCTTTTGGTATGGCGATGCCTGAGAAGGCATATCTTTATGCTATTCCATACGAATATTATACAAAGTATAAAATACGCAGATATGGCTTCCACGGTACAAGCCATATGTTTGTATCGCATGAAGCAATCGAATTCGGCGGCCTTGACCCGAAAACCGCAAAGGTTATAGTGTGCCACCTCGGTAACGGCGCAAGCGTTTCAGCTTCAATCGGCGGTAAGTGCGTGGATACCTCGATGGGACTTACACCGCTTGAAGGTCTTATTATGGGAACACGTTCGGGTGATATTGACCCGGCGGTTCTTCAGTTTATCTGTAATCACGAAAATATTGACATAAATGAGATGCTAAACATACTTAACAAAAAGTCGGGTATACTTGGTATGAGCGGCGGTGTTTCTTCTGACTTTCGTGATGTAGGAAAGGCGGCGGATGAAGGTAACCACAAGGCCGAGGCTGCTCTTGACGCATTCAAATACAGAGTTGCTAAGTACGTTGGTGCATATGCGGCCGCTATGAACGGTGTGGATGCGATTGCCTTTACCGCGGGCGTAGGTGAGAATGATAAGGATATTCGAAAGTCTATCTGTGAAGATTACCTCGGATATCTCGGCGTTAAGATTGATGACGACGCTAATAATGTAAGGGGAAAGAAAACTGTTATTTCTGCCCCTGATTCAAAAGTTAAGGTTATGCTTATCCCGACGAATGAAGAACTCATGATCGCAAGAGAAACGGCGAGACTTCTTAAATAATTAAAAATTCGGTTAATAATGGGCTGTTGTTTGTTGCAACAGCCCAAAACAATATAGGGGGTGTCGGATTGAACGAGCAGCAGTTTGACTATGATAATATGTCTGACGAAGAGCTTGTTGAGCTTTCGGCAAGCGGGGACAGGCGTGCTGTTGAAATCATACTCGGTCGGTATAAAAATCTGGTAAAAAACCGTGCAAAATTGTATTTTTTAGCCGGCGCCGACCATGACGATATTGTTCAAGAAGGAATGATAGGCCTTTTTAAGGCGGTTCGTGATTTCGATATAACAAAACAACCGACATTCCGCGGATTTGCTGAAATATGTGTAAAGCGTCAGATTTTAACGGCTATAAAGGCATCAACGCGTCAAAAGCATATTCCGCTTAACTCGTATGTTTCGCTTAGCGAACCTCTCTTTGACGACAATGCTGACAGAACGCTTGTCGATATGCTTGCAGAGAGAGAGACAACTGATCCGGAGGAGCTTTTTCTTCGCCGTGAAAATGTTGAGCTTCTCAGCACCGAAATCGAGAGTAAGCTGAGTAATCTTGAAAAAACCGTTCTTTCACTCTACCTCGGCGGAATGAATTATCAAGAGATAGCGGCCGAATTAAAAAGAACTCCTAAATCAATCGACAATGCGCTTCAGAGAATTAAACATAAGTTATATAAAAAAGAAGGGATGTAAGTGTTATCTTACATCCCTTGAGCGTGTCGATAAACTCCGATAAACGAAAAATTTCATTTTTATTAAAACGCCGTCCCCGGATTCCGCCATGCCTACCGCGGCGG
>CADBUP010000062.1 GCA_902797885.1 uncultured Ruminococcus sp. | reverse complement strand
TTAAAAAGCTGAACGAGGTTGAGCCCGCGGCGAATCTCTTGACCCTTGCTACATGGGACAGCTCATTCATTCCCGAATGGGGTCAGTTCAGAGAGAAAAGACTCGCCCTTCTCGATGAATCGATGTCAAACGCCGTTCCGGACCCGTTCAGAAGTATTGTGCTGGACGAGAACAAAATCGACACAACAACACAGAAAGAGCTTGAATCGATGACGGTCGAAAAGGCGGCAGAACTGACGATGAATGACGCAGACATTGACTCTGAGTGGGATAAGTTTGTTCAGCAGTGGAACTCATCGGGCGGAAGCGTCTTAAACGAGGAAGTAAATAAAGAAGTTGAGAAGAACGGCCTGACTGAATAGACAGAGGCCGATAATTAAAACTCTGATATAATCGAAGGGAGAATAAAAAATGAATAAAATAAAAAACAGATTCTTTTCAGGTGTATTGGCAGTAATATCTTTAACATCGGCGATGACAGCAGGGAGCATAACAGCGGTATCGGCGGAGGGCGCCGATACCCTTCCGTCTTATACGGCGTCCGAAGGCTTTTCGGACACACAGGGTAAAAATAACTGGTATTATCAGTATAGAAGAATCGATTCGGTTAATAGTTACGACAATACGATAAGGTCGACTGATGATGTGAAGGATACCTATAACGGAGAAAAGCAGCCGCTTACAAATTACACTAAAAAAGCTACCTATAACGGTAATACTGTATGGTATGATTTAACAGAGGAAAAGTGGTATGCAGGCTCTGCGGTAATAGGAAGTAATTTTACATGGCCTGAAAGTTTCATTAAGAATTTAGGTCATAATTCGGCGAGGACATTTGAGTGTCCGTATACAGGCGTGATAAATATAAACACAAAAGACAATAAAGGTATAACCACAGGCGATAATGATATGTACCTTCGCGTTCTTAAAATAAGAAACGGAAAAGAGACAAAAATCTGGCCGGAAGACGAAAAGTGGAAGAAGCTAACCAAAGGCGATATAGTCGCAACCCAATGCAATATTAATCAAATCTTTGTAAGACAAGGTGACCGCATTGCATTTGAGACTAACAGAGGTAATCCTTATGCGGCGGGGGATGTTGAAAATGCGTATAAAGCCAAAACAATATGGGATCCGGTTATAACCTATACCGAGTTAAGAAATCTGCCGAAGGAGGTGCTTTCGGATAATTTCGGCGAAGGCTCAATCGACCAAGACAAATGGAGTGTAAAAAGTTATGGCATAGAGAATAGTAATGACGGCATAATCGTTGAAAAAAATTCCGTTAAGTTAGAGGCGAGCAAGGGTAAGGTAACATCAATATCTTTAAAAAATATATCAAAGCTTAAAAACTATTCATATTCGGTTGAGGTGAAAAATGAAGGGTTAAAGCTAACAAATTGGGGTACCTATTGTAATTTAAAATTTTATATAGGCGATTACGGAATGGTGTTTTATAAAAACAAGGATAGTAGAATAGTTGCACAGATTTATGATAGAAAAAATCAAAATAATGTTTATAAACATATTACAACTAACATTGACTTTGATGATAAAAATAAAACAAACACCTTTAACATCGGCATAGAAGGAAATAAACTCACGGTTAAGGTTAACAATAGTGAAATTTGCTCGGCTGAATATGCTCAAATGCCCGAGAACAGCGGGCGTGTGGAGCTTGCGTCGGGAGATATTGGATACGCTACATTTAAAAACTTTAAGCTTTATGCAAAAACAGATATTGTCATCGACGATCCCGAATATGCGGAAGGTTATGCGTTAAGCGGCACAAATGAGGAAATCCGGGTTAAACTCGGCGCAATAGGCCCGGAGTATGGGGATAAGAATATTACATTTATTATCGCCGCTTATGATTCAAGGAATCGTCTGCTTGATGCTGAGCTTGTTACCAAGACTCTTGAATTTAGCGGAAGACTGGATGAAACGGTTTCCTTTAACAGAAGCAGCATAAGCGGGGCGAAATATATAAAGGTTTATTCATGGAACGGCTTCGGCGAATTAAAGCCGTATGAGGAGGCTAAGGTCGTACCCGACACAACAAAGACGGCGGTGCTTTGCACCGAGGATCTTTAGAGAAGCCTTAACAAAAACCTTTGAACATCACAGATATGAAACCGTAAATTATAAACCAATAGCGTACAGGAGGGTATAAATTGAAAAAAATAACAGCATTAATTATAGCGTTGATTATGATGATTGGCATAATGCCGGCGAACGCCGTTGGATATTGGCGCGCTCCTACTTCGTTTTATGAATTTAATTTTGTTGACGATAAAATTCCCGATATAGACTATATATCGGGAAGCTGGAGCAGGGAACCAATCGAGAACGAGTTGGTTAAGAACATAAACTTTGATAACGGAAAGACCGGCGGAATGACTCCCGTTTCGGGTGAGTGGGTTGTCAAGGACGGAAGATACGTTCAAGAGTCAGAGGGCAATATCGCGGCCAGAAGTAACCTTGAAGGCAAGTACAGTAACTTTGAATTAACATTTGATTATATGCCGATTTCGGCGAATTCCTATGCGATAGCTTATATAGGAAACTCTACGGTAGAGGTGGGTAACTCCATTGCGAAGCTCAAGAGGAACGGAAAGGAACAGTATTTTGGCGGGTCAAATCCCGAAGTGGGAAAGACCAAAAAGGTTCGGATTGTCCTTTTAAGCGGAACCCTCAGAGTGTACTTTGAAGATAAAAATGAGCCTGCTTATACATTGAGTGGATGGGAAAACGGGGAGTATACGTTAGGCCTAGGAACATGGGCGAGCTCGGTTTCGTTTGACAATGTTGTGCTGTCTAAACAGCCGCCGATTGCAAGCCGACGAAATCAGTTTCAGTCCGGAAAGGGAGAAGCCCTTGCGCTATTCGGCGATTCAGAGAAGTTAAATTCGTTATATGAGGTCACGGCGGCGACAACCGGCTTCGGCGGCGGTGAAATCGGCATGGCAATGCGCGCCGACAAGAGCGGTGACGGTGTGTATTGCACAATGAACGGTACCGAGGTATTTATAAAAGAGAAGACAGGCGGCCGGGTTAAGACCCTGGCTGAGAAAAAGTATACGGCGTTCGGAAATAAGTATTATGTTATATCGGCGCTTGCTGTTGATAATACCGTGACGTTATACATAGACCAGGAAGAAATTCTCTCAGCCGAGACCTCGGTCAGCAAGGCGGGGAAGTGGGGCTTTTATACAAACGGCACATCCGCATACTATGACTATGTCAAGGTGAGCTTTGTCGAGGATTCGGTAACGAACCTCACCGCCGCTGAGGATACAACGTATTATGTAAGTTCAACGGACGGAGACGATTCAAACGACGGTCTGTCCCCTCAGACCGCGTGGAGGTCTATTACAAAGGTTAATGCTGTTGAATTCAGACCCGGCGACAAGCTTCTCTTTAAATGCGGCGATGTGTTTGAAGGACGTTTACGTTTAGAGGAAAGTGACAGCGGAACTGAAGAAAAGCCGTTTACAGTGTCATCATACGGCGAGGGAAATAAGCCGACGTTCAGGGATCCCTCAACCTGCCTCTTGGTTAACAGAACCTCGAATATTCATATAAACGGTCTGAGATTCGAGTCGGTCAGAAGCGGAAGTATAAATAATAAGCTTAACACAAAGGACGGAAACACCGTTGAGTTCGTATACGGTGACAATGAGGAAGGCACTAAGGTATACAAAAATATTTACATCGAGAATAATGAAATAGTCGGCCCGGGGGCGACAACTCAGACCTCGGGAATGATGATTATTGCCGGAGGAAAAAAAGAGGGTGTTGTGGAAAACCTGTATTATACGGGGAATTATATGTCGGATGTCGGCTATTATGGATTGTATACCCATATGTCGGGGTATCTTTACGGACTTTTCGATAATGTTGTTATAGAAAATAATGTGTTTGAAAGAGTCGGCTATACCGCTCTTATGCTGAGTGACGCGAAGAATTCATCGATTAAGAGAAACATCATTAAAAATTCCGGTGCATCGGAGGAGGCCGCGCCGAACTGGCTCGGCGGCGGTATGTATCCCATAGCGGTAAAGGATTCGGTCATAGCCTTTAACGAGGTAATAGACGCATCGGGCGGACAGAAAAACCAGGATGCAATGGGTATCGATATAGACTGGATGACCGATAATATAATTTGTGAGTATAACTATATTGAAAACAGTCATGGCTCGGGTATTAATACTATGGCGACCAAAAATCTGACCATACGAAATAACTATCTCAAACGAAACCGCCAGCTGTCGGCGAATGCTCCGGGCGCTATTGCACTCGGCGACTTTGGATATGATCAGACGACAAGCGGGTGTGTTATAGAGGATAATGTTATTCTTATGGATAACGAGGACAACGGAAAGGCCGCAATAGCCACATACAGAGCCGGTGGTGACGCGGGTAAATGGAGTGATAATGTAATTAAGGATAATACGGTTGTTATTCCGAATGACAGACCGAACGAGCAGGTATACATATTTGATAAGGACACGGGCGTGACATCGGTTTCGGGAACAAAGGTATATTCGGACGTTCCGTTCAAGGCAACGTATGTCAAGGACTCGTATGACCTTGATAAGTGGCAGAAGGAGTTCGGCTTTGACAAGGATATTCAATATTTAAAGTACAGTGATGAAAAGCCGGCGGAGGTTAAGGATGTAAAGGTGACCAAAAACACTGAGGACAAGGTATCGCTTGCGTGGACGGCTGTTCCCGGGGCGGCTCACTATAACATCTACAGAGGAACAACCCCCGATTTCGAGGTGCGTTATATAAATATGGTCGGCGAATCAAAGACGACTGATTTCACCGATACTGAGAAGCGGAAGGAAAATACGACGTATTATTATAAGGTTCAGGCAGAGAGCCCGTGCGGCGTTTTCGGAACGCCTTCGTCAGATACGGTGACGGTTGTCAGCAAGGGAAAGACCGATTTCACCGGCCACTGGGCAGAAAGCGCATTAAAATATGTTCAGGACAAGGGTGTATACGTGCCGAGCGATGTTGACTCTGAAATCACAAGAGAAGAATTCTGTGATATGCTCGCGCGAAGCTTTGACTTTGAAATAGAGAAGTATAACGGAATTTATTCCGACGTGAGCACTGATGACGAGTATGCAGACGTTATTCAGACCACACATAATCATACGCTTATACCGGCATTTATGATAACCGGAAGAAGCTTTAAACCGAAGCAGGCGCTTAAAAGGCAAGAGCTTGCCGCCGGGGCGGACAGCGTATATGTGGTAAAGCACGGCTGTACCGAGTATGATGATAACACTTCGTTTAACGATATGAGCAAGGCGGAGCCCGAGGCGGTTAGGTTTATTAAGCTTGCTTACAGTCTCGGACTGATGAAGGACGATTCAGACAATGAGTTCAGACCGGCCGATTCGGCATCGTGGGCTGAGGCCGCCGTTGTTATTTATCGGCTTTCGGATATGAAGTGATTGTGTTAATCTAAATTCAGACTGATTCAGGCAATTCAGACTGATTCAGGCAATTCAGAAAGGAAGGATAAAAGAATGAACTTAGGCATAAGAAAAAGATTATTGGCCGGCCTTTTGGCAATAGTTTCTTTAATATGTGTTTTGAATCTCTGTGGTGTTGTCCTTGCGTCGGATATAAAGGATGCGGATTTAGAGGAAACGGCAGGAATTCTAAATGGTTTGGGGATAATGACATATTACTCAGACGGGACATTTCGGAGCGAGACATATGTAACAAGAGGCGAATTTGTCAAAATGGCAGTTAAGCTCTTAAAGGCACAGGTTCCTACATATAAAAAAGGGGATGGCTTCAGCGATGTAAGCGACAGTGACGAGAATGCCCCGTATATTTATTGGGGAGTAAGCATCGGCGCCGTCCGCGGCTATGGCGACGGAACTTTTAAACCGAACCGTGTGATTTCGCTTGAAGAAGCGGTGAGCGTTTTGATAAAGGAGCTTGGCTATGGTGATTATATCAGACCCGAGAACCTGCATGACGTAAACAAAATCGGATTGCTGAACCGCGTTCGGGGCGGAATGAACGACAGCCTAAGCAGAGCAAACGCGGCTCAGCTTCTGAGAAACGCCCTGTTTACCGATGAGCTTGATGTTTGGTCAAGCGAGGATAAGGCTGAAAAGGGAAAGAGCCTTTTTGAAACAGTTTATAACGGCGTCAGACTCAACGGAACCGTCACAGATACTAAGTATGTACATCCGTTTTCGTTTGATGTAAGCGATATGGAAGAAAACGAGATGAAAATGGATGAATATACGGTTGAGTGTTCGGAACCTGAAAAATGGGCGGGCAAGAGTATAGAGTGTTATGGCATAAAAGACAGAAATGATGAAAAGAGAATAAAGGCCGTTTATATAAAGGCGGGCAATATGGATGAAAAGGTTATTAAGAGCGGCGAAATCGAAAGCTCGGGCACAAAAAGCATTATAAAGTATATACCCGACGGAAATGATAAGGCTAAAACGATTAACCTTAAGGACGATGCGGCGGTAGTATACAACGGTTGTTATGCGGGAAACGTTTCAAGCAAGCTGATAACGGATAATATGTTAAAGCCGAAAAGCGGAAGGCTTGTTCTTATCGATAATGACCGTGACGGCAGCTATGATATTATATTTGTGTACGATGAACAAATAATTATAGCAGATACTATTGCAATAAATGAAAAAATGGTGTATGATAAAATAACCAAGAACGGTATATCGTTTGACCCCGATGATGATGTTATAATCAGAAACAGCTCGGGCGGGAAAATCGAATTAAAGGATTTGGCGGTTAAGGACCTTATTAAATTATACAAGCCCTTAAACGAAGACGGATATACCCTCGCTGTGAAAGAAAAAAGCTATACTGTCAGCGGTACTTTAGGACAAAAAAATGATGATTATATTACAATAAGCGGCGAAAAGTATGAGCTTTCGGACCGTATGAAGGATGAAGATGACAATATAAAGGTCGGAAGCGAGTATACTATATGGCTCGACTCTGAGGGATATGTGGTTTATGCAGACGGGGCGTCCTCTAAAAAGTATGCGTATATTGTAGATATGTCTTTAAATAACAACGGCTTTGACAACACGCTTCGGTTTAAGCTTTTTACGGATGAGGGAGAAGTTGTTGTTGCTCAGACGGCAGACAGGATTAAGGTGTTTGATTATTCGGTGTCGGATAAAGAGACAACCTATAACTCTGATGAAACAGAAAAGCTTTATAACAATATCAAGGATAAGAAAACTCTCGTGAAATATAAGCTTAACAACAATAAAGAGCTTTCTGAAATTGAATTTTCAAAGGATAGGTCAAAAGAAAATATTCAGCCGGGTGAAGATGGCTTTTACAAGTATATTGACGGAAGCACATATGTCGGCGCGAATATGTTTAACTCAAAATACAAGTATTCGTCCGATACAAAGGTTATATGCCTGCCGAAAGACTTATCCGATGAGAAAAAGTACAGTATGGGGTATTATTTCTCGGGCGATAATTTTTGTGACATAGAGGTATATGATGTTGATGAGGATTTTAAAGCCGGGGCTGTCATTGTAAAAGGCGGAGAGAGCATTTCGTTTGAAATTAACTATGGCGTTGTAAAATCCGTTGAGGAGGCGCTGGGAAGTGACGGTGAGACGGTTACACGGATAAATATTTTTGACGGAAGCAAAGAAAAAAGCATAGACTGTGATGACAGCGGTGAGCTCAGCAACGAGAAGTTTGATGAAAGATTCGGATTTAAAAATGTAAAAATTTCGGATTTAACGGTCGGAGATATTATAGGATATAAGCTCTCGGGAAACGGAGAACTTGATTACTTCGGCGTAGTGTTTAAAAATACGGACAGTACGAAGTTTTTCCACAAAAGTTCCGGCGGATGGTCATCAGAGCATATTCCGCATAGCGCTTTGGCGGCGGCATACGGTGAAGTTCTGACGAAAAAGTCAAATCTCTTCACGACAGATATTAACGGCATAAAACCGATTTTCAAAAATAAGGGAACCTATTATTTATATACAAAAAATAATAATAAGGTTGAACTCAGCTCGTTTGATGAGATAGAGAAGAACGATAAGGTTGTTATGACCTGGTGGTGGAGCGGCTTGAAAATCGTATTAATTGTACGATAAGCGTAAGGAGGGTAAAACGAATATGAAAATTAAAGATTTTTATAAGCTGATTGCGCCTGTTTTGGCTCTGTCTGTTATCGCATCATTTGTACCCGCAAGTGCAGATGACAATGCGGGCGGCCTTCCGTCTTATACGGCATCCGAGGGATTTTCGGACAGACAGGGTGAAAACCGCTGGTATTATCAGTATAGGGATATCGACAAAGACGATACCCAAGACACTTCGGCGATAAAGACCGCCGATGATGTCATAGATACATTAAACGGTGTGAAACAGCCGCTAAAAGATTACAATAAGTATCATCAGGGTGATTATAATGTTTGGTCGGTAGACGGCCAATGGTATTATGGCTCGCCGGTAATAGGAAGTGATTTTACATGGCCTGAGGCAGATAGAGCTTTTAACCGTAATTCGGCAAGAACATTTGAGTTCCCGAATACCGGCGTGATAAATATAAGCACAAACGGCAATAGCGGCATAACCACCTATGACGATGATATGTACCTTCGCGTTCTTAAAATAAGAAATGGGGAAGAGACAAAAATCTGGCCCAAAGACGCAGAGTGGCAGAAGCTGACCAAAATGGATACCGCTATTCAGTGCGATATTAACGGTATGTTTGTAGAGAAAGGCGAACGTATTGCGTTTGAGGCTAACAGGGGAAATAATACGTGGGCCATAAACGGCATTGGGGCCGCTTATGCCCACCGATTAATATGGGATCCGGTTATAACCTATACAAAGCTGTATACAGAGCCGATGAAAGAGAATTCGGTCTCGTATAACTTTGAGGACGGAACCGAACAGAGAATCTATCTTGAAACGGGAAAAAGTGAGATTATAAACGAGGATAACGAGAGTAAAAACAAGCTTTATTCTTTAAAAGAGGGGTCAGTCGCAAGCATCGGCTTCGGAAGCACAAAGAATTTCAGCCTTTCCTTTGATTACAAAAAGCCGGAGGGCAATGCGGAAAATTCAGCCGAGATTTTGCTCGGTTCAACCGAGAGCGGTGCATATGTGTTAAAAATCGAAAGCGGAAATATTTTGCTGATAAAGCGTGACGGTTCACAGGACGAGGTTTTAAACACTAAGCCGAACACCGGCACAGGTAGATTCTCGATAACCGGTGATGATAACAGTATTAAGGTGTCGCTTAACGGAGCGGAAGTATTATCAGCACAGACGACAGAGGTTGAAGGTAAGTTCGCCTTAAAAGCTTTAAAGGGCGATGCTGTGTTCGATAACTGTGAGCTAAAGACGCAGATATTACTTAAAGACTATGACGAATTAAAGCTTTCGCTGGAACTTGACGATAAGTTTAACGCGGTATTTGAAAGTATTTCAAGACTTAATAAAAAAAGTACAAAAGAAGAGATTGCAGTAGCTTTCGAGAACCTTAACAGCTTGAAGCCGGAGGCGGAAAATGTGACAACACAGGGTGAGAAAAACAGATTTATGCTTTTGTGTGACGCGGCCGAAGCCGACGCATACAACAAGGTTTCATTTATGAACCTTGAATTTAATAATGTCACCCGAAAGCTGAAAATCAGCGGATGCTGTTATAAGCTTCATGACCAAAACGGCACAATAAATGTAAAGGATAAAGACGGAAAGACAGTAAAAACCGGCGAGGCTTCCTGTGATGATATAGGTGCGTTTTCAGCAGAGCTTGAGCTTGACAGGCCGAATTCGGACAGTAAGTATACAGTTGAGTTCGGTAATATCAAAGAGGAATTCGACTATATTCTTCCGAGCGGCGATAATACCATCAGCGAACTAACGGTGAACGGTGTTAGGGCAAGTTTGAGCGGAGATACATTTTCCGCTGAGCTTTCTTCGACGGCTTCGCTGACGAAATGTATAATCGGTTTTACCGTTTATGAAAAGGCGTCGGTCTTGTATAATAATACTGTTCTTGAAAACGGAAAGTCCACTCTTGATTTAAGCAGCAGCGTTAAGCTGACAGTAAGAGCCGAGGACCTTAGCGAAAAAGAGTATACGTTAAATGTGACCAAGAAAAAATCCGATACTACGGTTTCGACCGGCGGAGGCGGCGGAGGAAGAGGATATTCGGGCGGAGGCTCGGTTAAAACTCCTCAGAATTCACAGAATTCAGGACAGGATACGGGAACAAATAATACAAATCAAGGTTCTGTATCATTGAGCGGCTTCCCGGATATGAAAGGCTTTGAATGGGCTGATGAGGCGGTAAAGGCTTTGAAAGAGAAGGGAATAGTCAACGGAAACGAGAACGGCGAGTTTGAACCCGAGCGTTCGGTCAGCCGAAGCGAGTTTATTGCTATGGCGGTTAGGGCGTTTAACCTTCTTGATGAGAACGCCGAGTGTGATTTTAACGACTTAAATAAGGAAAGCTGGCAATATAAATATGTTGCGTCAGCGGCTCGGAAAAATATCATAAAGGGCATTGACGACAATAGCTTTGGTGTGGATTTAAGTATAAAGCGTGAGGACGCGGCTGTGATTCTTTCCAGAATATTGGGAACTGACGCAAACGCGACAGGCAGATTCAAGGATAACGGCGACATCTCTGACTATGCTGTGGCCGCGGTAAACACCCTTGCCGAAAAGAAAATTATTTCGGGTGACGAAAATGAAAGATTTAATCCAAAGGCACAGCTCAGCCGAGCAGAATGTGCAAAACTGATTTTTAATGCGGCAAAGGCGGCAAAAGGCCTTTAAACTATACAAGGGATAGTGAGGAGTATGAAAAAGAGGTATACTTTACAGAATAAGATGCTGTTCATCAATCTGGGAATATCAATTATTCCTATGATGGTTCTATGCCTGATTACACTTATGGCATTTGAATTAAAGTATACCTCTATTGTTAATACCTCGCTTAATTCCGCGAGTGAACATTTTATTGATTTGGTTGAAAGTTATGCCGATGACTGTGCCACGCTTGAACATAGTGTGTTTAATAATCCCGATATAATGACTGTATACTCCGCCCCGGGAGATACCCGGGATTATATAAAGCGGTATATTACGGTGAATAATTATTTCGACAGAATGGTCGAATCGCATGAAGAGATAGACGGGATATTAATTTTTTGTGAGAGTACCCAAAGGGAGTATTCGTCCTCGGGGCATTTTAACCGCTCGCTTATAAACCGGGCGGCAAGTCAACACCCGTCAAGCAGACCAATATTTTTATATGACAGCACTGAAAGTGACGGGTTATATTGTGTTTATGATATATATTCGATTCTTGATGATTCCTATGGTGAATATATAGGAAAGGGTGTTCTGAAAATCAACAGAACCACTATGGCGAGAAAAATCGGACTTGTGCGAAACTCCGAAAATATTCAGTCTATGATTTTTGACGAAAATCATAGTGTTGTTTTCGCAACGGATAATGACACAGCGAAGGGGCTTGCTGAAAACCTTGATAAACTGTCGAATGACAGAAAAAACGAATTTTTAAAAATAAACGGAAGAAAGTATTATGTTAAAGTGAGCAAACCGGATATATTAGGCTGGAATACGGCTGTTATGCTTCCGAGCTATGGCATAACGCCGGGGGTAAACAGCTTTTCGCTTATTTTCCTTGTCCTTTGCGGAATCATAACCCTTGCCGCTGTTATTCTGACATATGTTTTCAGTAAGATTTATACGCGGCCGATAGGGAGTCTTATAAAATCATTTGAAGATTTATCAAACGGAAACTTCAAGAGTTATATTGAGGTGCCGGAAGGAACCGAGCTTGCGGAGGTATGCACAAGCTTTAATTTGATGGTCGATAATGTTCACGAATTGATAAGACGTATGCTTTCGACCCAGGAGAAATTATATTTGATAGAGGTTCAAAAGAAAGAAACCGACTTTTTGAGCCTTAAGTCACAGATAAATTCACATTTTTTGTATAATACTTTAAATTGTATCCGCGGTATGGCAATGAAAAGCGAAATTGATAATATGAGCAGGATTATGGATAATCTTATAGGCTTTCTCAGATATTCGCTCAGCGGAAACAATGATGTAACGGTCAGCGATGAGGTAGAAAGCCTGAAGAAGTATCTGAATATTCATACTGCCCGTACTAAGGGAAGAATTCATTTCAGACTTGAAATTCAGGATAATGCGGGAAAGTGCCGAATCATGAAGCTTTTACTTCAGCCGTTTGTCGAAAATGCCGTTATACACGGCCTGCAGAATTCGGGCTCCCGCGGGATCATAGGAATCAAGGCTTTTTGTATAAATGACAGACTGATAATCAAAATTCTTGATAACGGAGTGGGTATATCAAAAGAGATGGCGGAGAGAATTGAGAATAAGGAAATATCCTATCCGAGCGATCATTTGGGCATTGCTAATACTAAATGCAGGCTAAACAGTTTTTATAACGGTGATTACACAATAAAGGTTAAAGGCTTTAAAAACAGGGGAACCGTTATAACGATCGATGTGCCCGTGCCGGAATAAATTTTACTCTTAACTTGAACGGAGGCTTGTATGATTTATACTGTGTTACTTGTTGACGATGAACCATATGTCATAGAAGATTTAAAGAAAATAATTGATTGGCATAAGCTGAATTATAAGATTATAGGCGAGGCAAATGATGTCGAAAGTGCGATGGTTGAAATTCGCAAGAATACGCCGAATCTGATTATAAGTGATATCAGGCTTATCGGTAAGAGCGGGCTTGAAATGATGAAGCTGTTGAAAAAGCAATATATGACTATTCCGGTTATTTTTATAAGCGCATATGAGGAATTTGAGTATGCCCGCGAGGCAATTTCTCTCGGTGCGGTTGATTATCTTTTAAAGCCGGTTGAGAGGGAAAAACTTGAAGCTGCGCTTACAAGAATTAAACCGATTTTAGAGCGAAATGCGTATGAGAATGAGAATTCGGGAAGCAAGCTTGTAAATCAAATTGTCAGAAATGTCAGCGAAAATATAAAGGGAAAGCATTTGCTTTCGGATTATGCGGAAAAGTATAACGTATCACCGAATTATTTGGGTCAAATTTTTATAAAACAAAAGGGGATAAATTTTTCAAGTTATGTTTCCCGAGTTAAAATCGAATATGCGAAAAAGTTAATGAAGGAAACCGATAAATCGTTAGAGGATATCGGAACCGAGGTCGGGTACAGCGACTATTTTTATTTTAGAAAGGTGTTTAAAAAGGTGGCGGGAATCTCTCCGACCGCATACAGAAATAACTGCAAGATAAATGATGAAAAGTGAACAGTTGCTCATTGTATAAATTAAACTAAATTAAACGTAAGGTTTTATCTCTAAGCAAGCTAACCCTGCGGGCGAGAGATATTTAAGTATTTTGGCCGGCGCAGGGCGGCAGAATGGAGATTGAATATGAAGAAAAGAAGAATATCGGACAACTGGAGGTTTTTTGAGGGGAAGAGCAAGGAGTATAAGATTGTTGACTTGCCGCATGACTATGCGATTACCTCGGAGAGAAGCGCGGATGCGCCCGGAGGGGGTAGTGTCGGCTTTTATAACGGAGGTTCGGGAAAGTATGTAAAGTATATAAAGCTCGGCGAAGCGGCACACACGATTTTAGATATAGACGGCGCGTATATGTGCAGCCGTATTATATTAAACAATGATATGCTTGCCGTTCACCCGCATGGTTATACACCGTTTTTAGTTGATTTGACCGAAAAAATAAGGAAAAATCACATCAACAGAATACGCATCAATACAGAGAATATTCAGCCGTCAAGCCGTTGGTATTCCGGAGCGGGCTTATACAGAGACGTGTTCCTGTGGACGGGGGGAAGAGTATATATAAAACCGTGGGATTTGTTTGTTTCGACAGATAAAATCAGTGATAACAATGCTGATGTTTCGGTTAAAATAAACATATCCTCGGATATTGAGGCGGAAGTAAAGATTGTGCTTTCGGTGATGAACGAGAGTGGGATTGTGACAAAAAAGAGTGTTAATTTATCCGTAAATATAGGAGAAACCCCGGTTGAAACGGTGATAAGTATTCCTAATCCCTCTCTTTGGGACACGGAAAATCCAAACCTGTACACACTTTCGGCCGAGATAGTTCTCGGCGAAGCAATAGAGGATGCAGCAGAAACGAAGTTTGGAATAAGAGTGGTGACGGCGGACACCAAAAACGGACTTATGATTAATGGAAGACCCATTAAGCTTCGCGGAGGCTGTATACACCATGACCACGGTGCACTGGGGGCGGCAAGCTTTCCGAAGGCGGAGGAGCGTAAAATTTCGCTCTTGAAAAAAGCAGGCTTTAACGCTGTGCGTATAGCGCATAACCCTCCGTCGCTGGCACTTCTCGAGGTATGCGACAGGCTCGGTATGATAGTTATGGACGAAGCATTCGATATGTGGAATCTGAGAAAGTCACCTCAGGATTACAGTCTGTGGTTTGGTGACTGGTGGGCAAGAGATATTAGCTATATGGTTCTCCGCGACAGGAATCACCCCTGTGTTATTTCGTATTCAATAGGAAACGAGATAGTTGAGCGCGACGGGCGTTCGAACGGTTATGAATGGTCACGGAAGCTGGCAGACGAAGTAAGAAAATATGATACAACCCGCTTTGTC
The DNA here is from genome assembly GCA_902797885.1 of uncultured Ruminococcus sp. Taxonomy (GTDB): domain Bacteria; phylum Bacillota; class Clostridia; order Monoglobales; family Monoglobaceae; genus UMGS1820. The sequence continues at coordinate 1,938 of CADBUP010000062.1, read as the reverse complement.
ACAGCAGGAATATGCGGAATGTGGGGCTGGACAAACGACACCTGCGACGAGAAAGACGTTCCCGAGGAATATCAAAAGGATATACAAGAAAGCTTTGACGACCCCGGTGAGGGCGCGCCCGGTACAAGCTGGGGCAGGAGGACGGAAAAGTACATAGAACCGCTTGATATTGCCGGTTACAATTATATGTATGATAGGTACGAAAATGATAAAACCGAGTATCCGAACCGTGTAATATGGGGGTCGGAAACGACAGTACTCAATTTTTATCGTTCCTGGATGGCTGTTATGAAAAACAGCAATGCAATCGGCGACTTTACCTGGACGGCATATGACAATATCGGCGAGGCAGGAGCAGGGCGGTTTATGTGGGAAAACGACGGTAAGTGTAACGGAATTTCAGAATGTGAGTATCCGTGGAGAACGTGCTATCAGGGTGACCTTGATCTCTGCGGCTACAGGCGGCCTCAATCATATTTCAGAGAGGCAATCTGGAATGAGAATTCCGAGCCTAAGATATTTACAACACATCCGAAGCATTACGGCGAGGGGTTCAGCGGAACGGGCTGGCATTGGCATGATGTTCATGAGTGCTGGACATTTGAGGATAAGTATATCGGAAAGCCGGTGAAAACCGAGGTCTATACCTGTGCGGATGGGGTTGAGTTCTTCCTGAACGGAAAGAGTGTGGGAAGTTCGGTTCCGGTTGAGGGGATTGCATATCTGGATATTGTATATGAAAAAGGCGAGCTTACGGCGAAGGCGTATAAGGACGGGAAGATAGTCGGAACCTCGTCGCTCCGTACCGTAGGAGAGCCTGTGAAAATAAGTGTAATAGCGGAATCGGACACACTTTTGGCTGACAATCGTGACCTTTGCTATTTTGATATAACTATCGAGGATGATAACGGCGATAGGGTAACCGATGCCGAAAATGAAATGAAATGCGAGGCTTCGGGCGGGGAACTGCTCGGCTTTTTCGGCGCGAATCCCGCAAACGAAGATGTATACACATCGGGCAAGTGTCACGCTTTTGACGGCAGAGCCGTAGCGATAGTGAGAACACGCGATAAAGGCGAGGTCAAGCTGTCGGTTTATTCGGAGGGCTTAAAAGAGGCCGACGCCTTTGTCAACGCAAAATAGCTTGCCTTTGCGTCTTGCCCCGCGAATTTTTGACAGTAAAGCAGAGTGCATAAGCCGGCATTTCTCATATCCTGATACAAACGCTTTAAGAAAGCTAATAATCGTTTCTCTGCTTATTATTTCATAAAGACAAGAACCTGTGTTATAAACAGTTTTTTGTCTTTATGATGGGGCGCCCCTTCAAGGAAGACGTATCGGCATGCTCCTGATAATTCAAGTCCGTTTTTGTCTGTATATGCTGTTAATTTTTCAAGAGCAGACGAAAGCTGTTCATGCGGGCCGTGGTGATAAGTGCATATAGCTGAGCTTTCCGGAAGCGTGACTATATTTCTGGCGCGAGAGGAGTGTGCGGACATATTCCTGGACTGTTTCATGCTGCTAATCCAAGATTATGCCCGTACTCCACGCCCATAGGAAAAGATAAAACCTAAATCACAGACAAAATGTCATATATGACGGAATATATAGGATGTTATCCTTTTTGCTTAAATTCTTTGGATGAATAACATATCCGTTGCCGATGCGGCTGCTGAACTTATCCATAAACCGTTCGAGCGACGTTATGGAATATTTCCTGCCTGATTTAACTTCAATCGGGTAAATTTTCGGTTTGAGTTTACTTCCGTTTGAAATAATAAAGTCTACTTCGATAGCATTTCTGTGTTTTTCGCTATTATAGTGTGTATAAAAAAACAATGGATATCTAAAATATGATGTTCGGTCAGATTACCGATTTAAAAGATAAAACCTCTCTTGAAGAGTTCGTTGACAAAATAAATCACAGCCATAATCTTA
>CADBUP010000061.1 GCA_902797885.1 uncultured Ruminococcus sp. | reverse complement strand
TTTCAAAAACAACGCCGCCCGAATTTGACATCCTGCACTATGCGGCTATCGCTGACCTGAAAGTAAAAAAATAAGCGATATAATCGGGAACGAGGTATATTTTAATGGAATTGCGCGTTTTAAAATACTTTTTAATGGTATCACGAGAGGAAAACATAACAAAAGCGGCAAGGCTTCTGCACGTTACACAGCCGACGCTTTCAAGACAGCTTATGCAGCTCGAAGACGAACTCGGCGTGAAATTATTTGAACGGAGTAATCATAGTATCGTCCTGACGAATTTTGGATATAGGCCTATTGGCCGACCCGGTCGATATAAGTAAATATGAATTTATTCGCCTGCCTCAAAAAGAGGTCTGGGGGATATTTGTCCATAAGGATTATGAATTATCAAAGAAACCGTTTGTTACCCCTGAAGATTTGGCGGGGTTACCGCTTATAATGCCGCATCGCCGAATGGTACGGGATGAGCTTAAAAACTGGTTCGGCGATGTATATGATAATATGAAAGTTTTTGCAATCTATGACCTGCTCTATGACGCCGCCGTAATGGTTCGCAAAAAGCTGGGCGTTGTTCTTTCTATTGAGCTTGAAAGCAAGTTTGAGGACTTAAAATTCATTCCTCTTGCCCCGAAGCTCGAATTCGGTTCTGTTTTGGTTTGGAAGAAAAACCAAATCTATTCTGCTTGCTCCGAAGCGTTTATAGATTTCTCGAAGAAATACATAAAAGGCATTTCTGATAATGCTATATAAGTATTAGACATATTAATAAAACAATGATATAATATAGGTGTCTTGAGAGATGCCTATATTTTTTTGAAAGGGTGATAGAATGACAAAACAGGAAGTATGCGAAAAATACAATATACCCATCGAAATATTGGACAAATATGAAATCATCCGCTTCGCGGGCAAAACGGATGTCACATACAACGACAGTGATTTGGAAAGGCTAAGCTTGATTATGACGCTGTGTGACACCGGATTCTCGGAAGCAGAGGTCAAAAGGTATATGAAGCTGTATACAGACGGCAAATCCAAAAGGAATGAATGTATCTCTATGCTTGAAAACAAGCGAAACAGCACCCTTGATGAAATACACTTTAAGGAAAGGCAAATTGAAAATCTTGACTGTTTAAAGTACAAAATCAGAAACGGAGGAAATTAAAATGAGTAAAAAATTAGTTGCATATTTTTCAGCAAGCGGAGTCACAAAAAAATACGCCGAAAAAATATCTGAAATGGCGAAGGCGGATTTATTTGAAATCAAGCCTAAAACCCCTTATTCAGACGCCGACCTTGACTGGCAAAATTCAAAAAGCCGCAGTTCCGTCGAAATGAAAGACCCTGACTCACGTCCCGAAATTTCGGAAAAGTTATCGGATATGGACAAATATGACACTATATTCTTAGGCTTTCCTATTTGGTGGTATGTTGCCCCCACTATTATAGATACATTTTTGGAAAGTTATGATTTTTCGGGCAAGACGATTATTCCGTTTGCTACCTCCGGCGGCAGCGGAATGGGTAGAACCGTTGATGTATTAAAAAATGTCTGCCCTAATGCAGACATTAAAAGCGGAAAGGTTATAAACGGTATTCCGGAAAATAAATTATCGGAATGGGTAAATGAATTTTGATTTTTAAAAGGAGATAAAATTCTATGAAAAAAGTAATATCCATCTTTTTATCGTTTTGTATGATTTTCTGTTTAACTCTGACGGGCTGTGCGACTGAAGTGACACAAAGCCCGGAAACCGGTACAACAATCGTTCTTAAAATCGGAAATCCGACAATGACAGTAAACGGTACTGATATGCCGATTGACGAACAGGGTACCGTTCCCGTTATCGTAAACGACCGCACGCTTTTACCCGTTCGTTCTGTTGTTGAAAAAATAGGAGGAACTGTAAGCTGGAACGGCGAGACGCAAGAGGTTACTCTTACTTACGGCTCTGATGAAATTAAAATGACGATTAACAGCCCGACCGCGTATTTAAACAACACGGAACAAACCCTCGATTCTATGCCGACTATAATAAATGACCGCACGATGCTTCCTATTCGTTTTATTGCTGAAAGCTTCAAGTTTAGTGTTGAATGTAACGACAACGAACAAACGGTAACGATTACAAATACAAACGAACCGGAAACAGAGCCGTCACAACAGCCGGCGGAAAATACTGGACTGACAAAAAATAGCCTTGTTGTATACTTCTCAGCTACAGGAAACACAAAAGCATTAGCTGAAAGGATTGCCGCCGCATCCGATTCTGACATATTTGAAATTGTTCCCGAGGAACCATATACAAGTGATGATTTGAATTACAACAGCGATTGCCGTGCAAACAAGGAACAAAATGACGCAAGTGCACGTCCCGCTATATCAAATGAAGTCAAAAATATAGAAAGCTATAATACTGTTTTTATCGGCTATCCAATTTGGTGGGGAACAATGCCAAAGATTATAAATACATTTTTAGACACCTATGATTTATCGGGTAAAACAATACTTCCGTTCTGCACAAGCGGCGGGAGCGGAATATCATCATCTGTATCGGCTATTAAAAATGCTTGCCCTAATGCCGATGTCAAAGATGGATTCAGAGGTACTTCAAGCACGAACACCGACGATATTAAAAATTGGCTCAACAGCGTCGGTCTTTAAGTACCGGATATTTAAAACCGAAGCAAATTAACAATCTGCCTCGGTTTTATTTACATTATGTTACTCCGAATATGCGTCTATTAATAATATTGCGCGATTTTTTCTATAAATTTACTAATTTTTTCACCCACAAACTTAAATCCGGTCAATACGTCTATAACATCCGCAGCATAACCATCCGCAATCTTACAAACCATAAATATCCGTATTTCTTTCAAAAAAATATAATTAATGTTACTCACTCGATGTAAGAGTACGTGATAATTTTCTGTATTCTGACGGCGATACGCCGAATCTTTTTGAAAACGAACTCGAAAAATAATGAACATCACAGAATCCAAGCTCTTCGGATATATCCGATATCGACATAGCCGTATTTTTAATCATTATTTTTGCTTTATAAAACCGTCGTTTCAGCATATATTCATATGGGGTCAGTCCATATGATGCCTTGAATTCACGAATAATATGGCACTTTGAATATGAAGCCAGCTTTACTATGTCATCAAGGGTAGTCTTGAAATCGGTAATATCATCAATCTTATTTTTTATTGACTCAGCAAGAGTCGATACCCTATCGGCTTCGCCGCCGTCGCAATCAGCAAGCCTTTGTACAATCTGAAGAAATACGACCGCAATTCTGTCCGAAATAATCTTTTTATCCGTTCCGCTTCGCGATATTCTGTATATCTCATTAAAATATTCCTTAAGCTCGGGTGCGTAAAAAACCATTTTGTCCGAAAGTCCATAGCTTTTAATTATAGCGTCAGCTAACTCGCCTTCAAAATTAATCCATATTTTTGTCCATGGGTTACTGCCGTCAGAGTAGTATATATGATTTCTTCCTCGTTTTAAAAGGTACACATCTCCCTCGCCCGGATAAGAAATTTTATCGTCTTCTTTAACCGTTCCCGTCCCCGAAACTATATATTCAATAACATATATGTCAGATTCGGGGCGTTTTACTATATAGCTTCCGTCACAATATGATATTCCGCACATAGACACATAAAACGGCTGCGCTCCGCCGCCTCTGTCAAATGTAATTATATCTTCTTTCATATCAATATCACTCACATTTTTGCAAATTTTACTCATTGTTTATCCTATTATATATTGATATAATTAAAATGTCAAATAAAAAGTAAATAAAATTAAACAAAATTTATTAAATAAAGGAGTCGATATTATGAACTTATCAAATGTAAAATATCCGGCATATCCGCTTATAACCTGCGACCCGTTTTTTAGTGTTTGGTCAATGTGCGACAAATTGAACGGCGAAAACACAAGGCATTGGACAGGCGCTCTCCACCCCATGACCGGAATTATAACAATTGACGGTATTCCTAAATTTTTTATGGGCCGGTTCCGTCATAATCCAAACAGCTGTCCGTTAGATTTTGAACTCATCGAACAAAAGGAGGTCAAGGTAACTCCGCTAAAAACAACATATCTATTTGCTGACACTTCGATTGAACTTGAAGTCAGCTTTATGACCCCTCTTATACCAAATGATTTAAAGCTGATGAGCCGACCCGTTTCGTACATTTCGTACAACATAAAATCAATAGATTCAAAACAGCACCGCTGCTCTGTTTATATAGATGTTTCGGCGCTGCTTTCCGTAAACAAAGTCGGTGAAAGCGTAAGATTTGACCGAACGGATTTATCCGTCTGCTGCGGCAGAGGCAAAGCTGATATGCTTAAAACAAGCGGCGACGACCACAGAATAAACTGGGGATATCTTCATCTTGCCGCACCCGCGGGAAGGCTCGGAGCGGTCAACGAGTGGAAGAAGCTTTCAAGCTTTCGCAGTTTCGAGGACATAGACTGTAATCTTTTCGACAGGGATGTAAACACGGAAGAATATCCCGTATTATATTATACGAATGATTATGCTATATCGGAAACTTCCATTTCAGA
>CADBUP010000060.1 GCA_902797885.1 uncultured Ruminococcus sp. | reverse complement strand
CAGGTCGCAAGCGATGTAACAATTGTCGAATGCGACGAAGGCATTCCGCCCGGTCCCATAAACCGCGTCATATCAAGGCGCTTATCCTTTATGCATACAAGCATACCCTTAAGCAGACACGAGAACATCCAAGCAAACAAGACTGTAAAAAATATTTTATTACTCAACAATTCCTTCAAATACATACTAAACGCTCCTAATACTTCCTGCTAAGCAGATAGTCTGCCAGCGAGTCTAAAAATTTCCCCTTTTCTCCGAGCGGCTTTAATATCTCCTTTGCCTCGCCTGTTGTTTCTGAAAGATACCTCTTTGCACCATCCAGGCCGAACATAGTCACAAAGGTGTTCTTTCCCTCATCTGCATCGCTTCCTATCGGCTTCCCCAATAGCTTTTCATCTCCTGTCACGTCAAGAATATCATCCTTTATCTGAAACGCAAGGCCGAGACTTTGTGCATAACTGTCGAGGATTTCTTCCGTTTTCTCATTTTGATTAACTCCGCCGCAAAGACAGCCGCATCTGACAGCGGCTCTGATCAGCGCGCCGGTCTTATGGTTATGAAGGTATATAAGCTCATCAGGCGTCACATTGTCGCGTTCCTCACACTGAAGGTCAACCACCTGACCGCCTATCATCCCATAAACCCCCGACGCCGCCGACAAGCAGCGGATTATCGCCAAAAGCTCTCCGTCAGACAGCGTTTTAAACTCTGTCACATCAGACAGAATTTCAAACGCGGAATTCAAAAGTCCGTCACCCGCCAAAAGCGCCATATCCTCACCGAAAACTGTGTGACAGGTTGGCCTTCCGCGTCTTAATTCATCATCATCCATACACGGAAGGTCATCGTGTATAAGCGAATAATTATGTACACATTCAACAGCAAGAGCCACTCTCGCCGCATCCTCGGCGTTCGCACCGCAAAGCTCCGCCGCCGCTTGAACCAGTATCGGACGTATTCTCTTTCCACCGCCGCAAATCGCATATCTCATCGCTTCAAGCACCGTTTTCTGAGGAAGTTCCTCAATCATAAACTGTCTGTCAATCTGATTTTCGACCGCATCAAGATATTTCTTATACTGTTCTTTAAACTCCATAACAATCTCCCCGCCGCCGCAATGTGACAGCTTTAAAATTAAAATTCTACTCCGCTGACGGACTGAAGTCCTGTTCTTCAATCTTCCCCGTCTCGCGGTTCTTCATTAAAACGGTAATCTTCTGCTCCGCCGCGTCAAGCGCACTTGTACATTCACGCGTGAGACCCACGCCCTTTTCAAACAATGCAATCATATCGTCAAGGCTGATGTTTGTATCCTCAAGTGCCTTTACAACTCTTTCAAGCTCACCTAAATTTTTCTCAAAATTGTTTTTATCACTCACTTATTACTCCGCCTTTCATACTACCCTTGCCGAAAAGTCGCCGTCGGCAACAGTCACATTTATCATATCGCCGCTGTTTACCTGTGAAACGGAACGTACCACCCTTCCCGAATCATCCTTGGTCAGGGAATATCCTCTGCCCAATGTGCCGAGAGGACTCAATCCGTTCAGCTTCGCGGCCGCCTCAGCAAGCTCCTGCCGCTTTGTTCTGAGGGCCGCCTTACACGCCGTTTCAAACATATGTGAAAGGCTGTCGAGGTACTGACGTTCATCATTTATCTTAGATACCGGATTCTTAAACACCGGCCTGTCGCTACAGCGTTCAACTCTCATTCTTCCGCGTTCTATGACCTGCATAGCCTGACGGTAAAGCATCCGATACACATTATTGAATTTCTCATTAAGCTCAATCTGTGACGGAACCACCAATTCCGCCGCGGCGGAAGGTGTCGGCGCTCTTAAATCCGCAACAAAATCAGATATGGTAAAGTCAATTTCGTGACCGACCGCCGAAACTATAGGAATCCTGCTGTCATATATTGCTCGGGCAACAACCTCTTCGTTAAACGACCATAAATCTTCAATCGAGCCGCCGCCCCTTCCTACTATCAGGACGTCAGCAAGCTTTGTCGCATTAAAATATTCTATTGCGGAAACGATGCTTGCCGCCGAGTTCTCGCCCTGAACAAGAACCGGGTACAACACCACATCAGAGTACGAAAACCGCCGCGACAGGACATTTATAATATCCCTTATAGCCGCTCCCGTCGGTGCGGTGACAACGCCCACCTTCTTTGGGTATTTAGGAAGCGGCTTCTTGTGCTTCGGGTCGAAAAGTCCCTCCGCCGCCAGCTTCTTTTTAAGCTGTTCAAACGCGGCATAAAGGTCGCCCTGACCCTCCTGCTGCATATCATCGATATAGAGCTGATACTGGCCGTCGCGTTCATAGACCGCGACCCTTCCGTGAGCTATCACCTTCATACCGTTTTGCGGTCTGAAGTTAAGCCTTGCCGCCGCAGAACGAAACATAACCGCACGCATAACACCACTCTCATCCTTCAGCGACATGTACATATGCCCCGAGGAATGGGCCTTGAAGTTTGACAACTCGCCCTTGACCAAAACATCTGATAAAATATCGTCTCTTGAAATTACTTCTTTTATGTATAGGTTTATCTGTGTGACAGATAAAGCCTTTCTTTCATTAACCATAATAATCCTCAAAATCCCGTAAAGGCCGGAAACAGCGGTTTTTTTATCTTATTTCGTCCTTAATCTTGCCCAAAACGCCGTTAATAAACGGCGCAGCCTCATCGCCGTCATACTCTTTGGCAAGACCGATAGCCTCGTTCACCGAAACGGCCGCCGGAATATCCTCCATATAAAGCATCTCATATGTGCCGAGTCTAAGTACCGCAAGGCTGACCGATGAAATTCTGTCAACGCCAACGCTTCCGGCGTACTTTTCGATAAGGGCATCAATCTCATCCGCCTTTTCCATAACGCCGCGGACAGCCCCCTCGATATAATCACGCTGACCGCCGGCCTTGTTCCGGTCAAAAAAATCGTTCATCAGCGTCTCGGTTTCTTCAGGCTGAAAATTATACTGAAAAATCAGCATAAATGCCTGTTTTCTTGCTTCTCTTCTGTTCATATTCCGCCCGTCCTTATTCCTCTGTTGTTTCAGCCGTATCGCTTGCTTCGGTCTCGCTTGTTTCATTTTCGACTGATGAGTTTGATGCGTTTTCAGCCGCTTCATCGGTATCTTCCGCCTTATTTTCATCGAAAGACTCAGCCTTTTCATCTGCCGTCGGAGCGGTAATACTCTCAACCGAAACGTTCACCGCACTGACCGAAAGCCCGGTCATAGCCTCTACATCACCTTTGACCTTGCTTTGAACATTCCACGAAACATCGGGAATCTTAGCGCCGTATTCAACCATAATGGCGAGGTCAAGTGTAACCGAATCGCCGTCTTTTGTGATTTTAACACCTTTTGATGTATTCTTCATACCGATAAGCTCGGCGAAGTTCCCCGCAACACCCGACACCATCGAAGCAACGCCCTTAACCTCAGACGCAGCCATAGAAGCGATAACCGCAATAACCTCATCGGCAATATTAACACTTCCGTTATTTTCAACAACTTCCGGATTAACTGAACTTTCCATACTAAAATCCTCCTTATATATAAAACGCTGTACTTTTACAGTATTTTGACGTTATTTTTTACATTCTTTATTATTATAGCATATCCGCTTTCATATTACAACAATTTTATTCTAATTTATTCTATTTTTTTAAAAAAGCCGCCCGTGCAAGGGCAATACTGCCCCGCCCGAACGGCCTGTTTTATTTATCGGCTTGTTTTATCTTTTGGATTGTTTTACCTATTGAAGCGAATTTATTTTTATATTCTTAACGGGGACGTTGGTTTCCGAAACGATGATGTCCTTAATCTGTGCCACTTTTGCACCGTCAACCTCGCCGCCCTGAACGGTTACCGATACACCGCTCTCGCTGATGTACGCAAAGCAGTCGGCATAACCCTTCGCCTTAACCTGGGTTTCGATGTTCCGCTCCTTCTCTGATGCCTCGGTTGCCTGTTTTATCTTATCCTCTGCCGCCTTTCGATTCTCCTGTGAGGCGTCCGAATTCTTCGCCATCTTTCCCCATTCCTCGGCTGAGCTGCTTCGCGCCGAATCGCGTTCCTGTCTGAGCTTTGACATCTGTTCGGTTCCGCCGCCCGCCTGATTATTCTTATCCTCCGCCTTTTTGTCCTGCTTTGCATTCTTCTGTTCCTCTGTCGGAAGGGTCTCGTTTGCGGTCGGAATCGCCGCATTCAGGTTTCCCTGCTCTATTGTCCACCTATAATATCCCGCTGTGATTACCAATGCCACAAGACCGAGAAGAAGTATTTGCCTTCCCCCAAACCTAATCTTTCTTTTCTGACTACTCATAATATATGTCCTTTCCTCCCACCTGAATTTTAATTCCCGCCCTGCCCGTGGGCATACAGAGCTTATATATCTTTGTCAATAAGTAACCTTTATCCTATGCGCGGCAATCCCATAAAGAGCCTTTACCGCGTCGTATATTTCAAGTCTGACCTTCTCGTCCGCCGCGCCGCTCGCCACCACTAAAACTCCCGATATTTCGGGTGTCCTTTCCTCCACCACATACGGCTCACCGCTTCGGCTTCCGCCGGTCACAACCGTGCTTTCGCTTTCCTCGCTGTAATCCGCCGCGGAATTATCACCGCCGTTCTTTGACAGCTTACTCTTGCTGTCGCGTGCCAAAACCTTCTCACCTCCGCCGCTTGTACTTATATAAACCGAGACATCTCCCGCCCCGTTGATTCTTTTCAAGGTCATTTCAAGCTTCTTTTCCTGTTCTTTTGTGTATTCATAGGCGGTTTCCGATGCGTCGGGCGAAGCCTTGCTCTTTTCCTTGTCTCCGCCGGCAAGGCTCGTCACCGCAAGAATGATTACCGCCGCTATAATAAGCCATATAATAATCATATTCGGCTTCTTCTTTTCACCGCCATCCGGCGAAGTATATACCGCGCTGTTTACTATTTCTCTGATTCCCATAAATACGCTTCCCCTTTATCCGCCTTGTCTCAAATATTTTATGTCTATTTTCTCATCAGATAATCCATAATCCTTCTTTAATATATCAACCGCGCCTTGGTTCAGCCTTTTTCCGCCGCTTGAGTCGGCTATTATATAAACTTTCTCGATATTACCGAAGGTTTCTTCGGCTTCCGACACCTCACACCGAATTTCAACCTGAATCCCCGAAGCTTTTTCAATCTCACCTTTGATTTTTTCACAGAGCTTTCGCTTATATAGTGAGAGAACCTCGCTCTTTTGTCTGTCTTCCATATTCTCATACTGATTGTATGCCTTATCCTGAGGAAGCTCGGCGTCTATGTCAAGCCTATTCTTTACAAACGGCGAAAGAAGCGAAAGAATCAACATAAGTCCGATGGCGAGATGAACGTATTTTTTATATGAACTGTTCGGAAGAATCATCTCACAGATTGAACCGAAAACTATGATTCCGGCAACAGACATTGTCCACGCCTTTAAAAATCCCGTCATTTACCGCTACCTCCCCAGAACCGCGGCGCTGCTTCCGGCGTTTATCATAATCGTTGTTACTATTATGAACATTACCGTAACCGCCGCAATCATTGAAAACAGCACAGACACCGAATCGCCGAGCCTCGATATACAGGTTATCAGCTTCGGCTCTGACACAGGCTCAGCCACAGCAGCAGTAATTCTGAACAGAATCAAAAGGGCGCCGAGCTTTAAAACCGGTCTGAGCGCAATCAGCGCCAAACAGATTATTCCTAAAATTCCCACCGAGTTTTTGATAACCACGCTGCAATTCATAACCGTTTCGACCGACTCGGCGAGGATTCCGCCGACCATCGGGATTAGGTTTGAAGCGGCGAACTTACTCAGCTTTATAGCAAGGCCGTCCGCCCCGGCGGACGCAATGCTCTTAAGTCCGGCGAGGCTTACAAACACCGTCAGCATTATCGAAAGACCCCACTTGACCGCGCTGTTTAAAAGCTTTACCATTTTATCGGTTTTAAACTTATCCGACATTCCGTTTACTATGTTAAGCGCTGTCGAAATCATAACCGCGGGGATAAACACCACCTCTATTACCCAAACGGCAACCTCAACTATCGCCAGAAGTGTCGGTTCGAGCGTTGCCGCCGAGACCGCCGCGCCGCCCGTGAGAAGCGCCGTCACAATTACGGGAACAATAAATCGCATAAACACGGCGATATTCTCAATCGTCTGTGTGGCACAAACCGCCGCTTCATAGAATGCGGCTGATGCTATCCCCGATATAACGGTATAGCACGCATAAAACGCACAGTCGGCAACGGCCGCACCGCCAAAGCCGGATTTCAGTCCGCTCAGGTATGAGCTGAGCACCGACATTGCCAGAACAAGCGCCATCAGCCTTGCCCCGTCATACACCTCGCCTAAGAGGAGCTTTAAAATATACTGCACAAGCTCACGCGGCGAAACCGAAAAATCCCCCGAATTCAGTTGTTTTAATATATCCCTTGCGTTAAAATCGGGAACAATATCGCTGAACGCACCGGAGGCTCCAAGCTGGTTTTCAAACATTTCGCCGTATATGTCAGAATAATCGCTAAGCACCGATTCGGTATCGGTGCTTTCGCCTTCGGCGTACACATCCCAAAAAGGTATTGTCATAATTACCGCAATAATAAGAATTATAAGTTTGTATCTCATAAAAATACCGCCGTTTTTCTAAAAGCTTATTATCTTGCTCGTCAGTTCAAGAAGGCCGTAAATAATCGGCATAGAAAGGGTGATAATCACCACCTTTCCGCCAAGCTCAATCTTTCCGGCAATCGACGATTCGCCCGCGTCCTTGCAAATATCCGACGCAAACTGACATATATACGCCACGCCGATTATCTTTATCACAATTTTGACATACGCGGTATCTATCCCCGATTCCTCCGCTATGTTCTGAAACATAGTCAAAACCGAGGACAGATACGGCACGCATAATAGCAGTATTGCCGCCGCACTCAGAACCGGTACGGCTATAGCAAGTTCAGGGCGGTACTGTTTCACCGTCAGAGCGAGAACCGTTCCGCATATTCCTATCCCTATAATCTTAAAAACAAGCATAGCTAAAGTCCGAACAGCGACTTTATCGTATTAAAAAGCTCGCTGATTTCACGAAGCACCACCAAGAGTACCACTACCAAGCCGGCGATAGTCGTCATCATTGCCTGATCCTCTCTTCCCGCTCTGACAAGAAGAACGTTAAGCACAGCAACCAAAATTCCTATCGCCGCCACCTTAAATATTAAGTCAACTCCGTCCATTTTTCCTCCATCGCTTTCTCTTTCTCTGTTTCAAAAAAGCATTACCGCCGCAAACATTCCGCCGAGGAAGCCAACACCGCGCCATAGCCTTCCGCGCCTGTCGCGTTCCGCCGCCGCTATGTCCTGCGCAAGTTTCAGCTTTGCACAGGCGGCCTTTATATTGTCAATTTCGCTTTCTGTATCGCCTGCGCCGAGATTCTCTGAAAAGCTTCTGAGGATTTCCATATCCTCGGCGGACAGGCAGAGCGAGCCTCGGTTTCTTCTGAGTGAACGCTCAAACGCAACAGACGGCGAAACATCCTTCATCTCATCAGCGGCGTCTAAGAACATTCGGCTCACCGTTCCGCCGCGCGACTTTGCCGCACCTGAGACGGCCTGTGCCACGGGAAGCTTTAAAAAGCCTATGTTAAAGCTTATCTGTGTAAGCACAAGACAGAGCTGTTCAAGCTGAGCCGCCCTTACCGAAAAGACCGATGCGGCAAGCGAGCCGATGTATCCGCCGCCGAGAACGACTATCCCTGCCGCCGCAACTCTTATCGCCGCGTTCAAAGTGAAATCGCCTCGGTATACGTAACGGATTCGGGCGTGGAGAAGTCGCGTCTTATCAGTATCGCGCTGTCGAATATCTTGTCCTCAAACATCGGCTGAAGAACCTTTCTCGACAGAGCCTCCTCCACGCTGCTTCCGTGGGTGGTGGCAATAATTTTAACGCCCGTTCCCGCGGCGACCCGAAGGGCTTCGACATCCGCCTCTGACGCAATCTCATCGCTGGCTATCACCTTAGGCGACATCGTGCGT
>CADBUP010000059.1 GCA_902797885.1 uncultured Ruminococcus sp. | reverse complement strand
TATAATCGATGAAGAGGTTGCACATATTGTAAAACACATATTCGATTTAGCAAAGCAGGGCTATGGGAAAAGGAAAATAACAAAAATCCTTCACGAAGAAAAAATCCCCACTCCTGCCACCTATGCAAAGGCTCAGGGAATGAATCATTACTCTGCTATGACCGCACATGATGACGAATGTTATTGGTGTGATGATACTGTGGGCGATATGCTTATAAACGAAGTTTACATAGGCAATATGGTAAACCACAGAAAAGAAAAGCCCTTCAAGTCAAAGAAGTTCAGGGATGTTCCAAAGGATGAATGGATTGTGGTAGAAAATACCCATGAGCCGATAATTGATAAGCAAACCTTTAACGAAGTACAAAAACTTCTTGAAAGTCGGGCAAGAGAAACCAAAACAGGCGAAACACAAATCTTTGCAAAGATAATAAAATGTATGGATTGTAAAAAAGCCTTGGTGTTCTCCAATGCAACCAAGTCTTATGTATGCAACACATATAACCTGAAGGGTAAGAAATACTGCCCATCCCATTACATAAGGTATGACGAGTTATATGGTGTGGTTCTTGCAGACATCTATGCAAAGACCGTGATGCTTGAAACCGACAGAGATGCCCTATACAAAGCGGCACTTAAATGCAACGAGCAAAAGATTATGGCAGAAACAAAGGACAATCAAAGAAAGCTTGCAAAGGCAAACAAGCGAATCGGCGAGCTTGAACTCTTAATAACAAAGACATACGAAAATTCAGTCTTAGGAAATTTATCAAGTGAGAGAATGGCATCACTCCTTGCAGGATATGAAGAAGAACAGGCAGAATTAAAAGCCGAGGCATCAAGAATTGAAGGCGAGCTTAGCGAATACCACAAATCAAAGGACAATGCCATAGACTTTGTAAATCTAATTGAAAAGTACATTGGAATTAAAGAACTCACATACGAGATTCTCCATGAGCTTATAGACAGAATCGAAGTCGGCGAAAAATACGAATACCAAGGCGAAACTTATCAGGATATAAATATCTACTACAAATTTGTTGGAACGGTTGAAATCCTAGACGATTTGTGTTATACTAAGGATGTAAGTTGATAAGAATCAAAAGTTTATGAGATATAAGGTGCGATACAGGGCACTCCCTTAAAAAGAGTAACAGTCTCCCCGGGTGCACCATCGAAAGCACAGTTATTTTAACTGTGCTTTTTTGCTGCTATTTACCCTACATTTACTTTTCACTAAAATTTCGTTTGAAAATTTGTAAGGCGCAGCTACAAACCCTACATATTTCGGTTTTGCAGCAACACTATAGTCTCCACATGCGCCGTGCGCGGAAACATATCAACCGGAACAATTTTCATAGGCACATAGCCGTTTGAATTAAGATATTTTAAATCGCGTGCGAGGGTTGACGGTTTACATGAAATATACACAATGCGTTTTGGCTTGACTTTTATAATTGTGTTAAGAAGTCTTTCGTCACAACCCCTACGCGGCGGGTCTAAAACCACAACATCCGGTTTCAAGCCTTCCCCCACAAGTACGGGCGCAAGCTTTTCGGCCGCTCCGCAATAATATTCAGCATTTTTGATATTATTAAGCCTTGCATTTTCTCTTGCGTTTTCAACCGCTTCGGGAACTATTTCTATTCCGACAACCATTCCGCATTTATCGGCCATAAACTGGCCGATCGTGCCTATTCCACAATACACATCCCAAAGCATTTCGTGACCGGTCAGACCTGCCATACGCTTTGCCTCAGAGTATAATTTAAGCATCTGAGTCTTATTAACCTGATAGAAAGAATTGGGAGATATTTCAAAATTCAGCTTATCAAGCTTGTCCGAAACAAACTCCCTTCCCCACAAAACAATATTTTTTCTACCTAAAACCACATTGGTGTCACGAGTGTTAATGTTTTGAATTATCCCGGAAATTTTAAGCTTAGTATCAGAAATCGCAGAAATAAGCTCTTTTTTATTCGGCAGCTCGTCTTCTTTTGTAACAATTACAACCATAATACCGCCGTCACAGCTTCTTGTATATATATGCCGAATATTCCCTGACTTTCCTTTCTCATCATACGGTTCTATATCATACTCACTCATCCATTTTCTGATGGAATCAATAATTTTCTTTGTATTTGTGCTTTGAAGAAGGCAATCATCCATATCGATTACGTCATGGCTGTTCCTCCTATAAAACCCAATTCCCTCATTTGAAACCGGAAGCTGAACCTTGTTTCTATACCTCGCCACAAAATCTGCGCCTATTATTTCTGAAACAGGTACGTCCAGTCCGGCAATCCTTTTTATACAATCCGAAACCTTATTCTGTTTAAATTTAAGTTCTTCACTATAATCCATATGCCAAAGCTGACAGCCGCCGCATCTGTAAAAATAAGGGCATTCGGCTTTAACTCTTGTCTGAGCGGGAACAACAACCTCGAGAAGCTTCCCTATCGCATAGGTCTTATTAACCTTTATTATGTGAGTTCTGACCGTTTCACCAACGATTGTATACGGAACAAAAACAGCAATCCCCTCCGCTCTGCCCACTCCGCTTCCGTCATCGGTCATTCCTGTTATTTCTATTTCAAAAACATCATTTTTATTCATAAATAAATCCTTTTCCGTTATAATTCAACTCTCCATTTAAGAGCCTTCGACAAAGTAACCTCATCCGCAAACTCAAGCTCGCCGCCGACCGGGACGCCGTGGGCTATTCTTGTGACGCTTACTCCAAAAGGCTTAATCAGCTTAGAAATATACATCGCGGTGGTCTCGCCCTCAAGATTCGGATTTGTTGCCATAATGACTTCTTTTACATCTCCCGAACCTATACGGGCGATAAGTTCTTTAATTTTAATGTCGTCAGGCCCCACATTATCCATCGGCGAAATGGCTCCGTGCAGGACGTGATAAACGCCCTTAAATTCATTTGTCCGCTCAATTTGAAGGACATCACGCGGGCTTTCTACAACACAAATTATGCTGTGGTCCCGTGTCGGATTATCACATATCGAACAAACCTCTTTATCCGAAATGTTCTGACATACGCTGCAATAGCAAAGCTTTTCTTTCGCTGAAATTATCGCATCAGCAAACTTTTTTGCTTTTTCTTTGGGCTGATTCAGTATGAAAAAGGCAAGCCTTTGTGCCGTCTTGCTTCCTATGCCGGGTAGTTTTTCAAATTCCTCTATTAAATTTTGAAGCGGTAAAGCAAAGTATTCCATATGTCCTCCTAATAAATACGCATTTTATCTTTAAGTCCCGAAAATCGTTTTTGAATGTTGTCATTGTCGACATAGCATTTTATAATTTCCTCTCTGCCAACCAAAACAACAAGCTTTTTTGCACGGGTAATCGCCGTATAGAGAAGATTCCGCGTCATTAAAAGCCGATGCGTTTCACACATAGGCATAATAACCGCGTCAAACTCGCTTCCCTGGCTTTTGTGAACCGTCGCGGCATAGGCAAGTTCAAGTTCGTCAAGAAGCATAAAATCATAGACAACCGCCCTGTCATCGAATATCACCGTCAGTTTCTGTGAATTGCTTGATATATCCGATATAAACCCTACATCGCCGTTAAAAATACCGAGACCTTTTTCCGAACCGTCAAGTCTTTCCCATTCCATCTGATAATTATTCTTAATCTGCATGACCTTGTCGCCGAGCCGGTAAACACACTTGCTTGTGACATACTCAGCCTTATCCGGCGAAGGCGGATTTAGCCTGTCTTGAAGGATTGCGTTTAAATTAGTCACTCCTATTATTGACTTTCTGGTCGGGGTAAGCACCTGAATCTGGCTGATACCGTTAAATCCGTAATGCCGCGGAAGTCTTCTTGCGCATAAATCCGCAATAGTATCCGGTATTGTCATCGGGTCATCCCGAGTAACAAGAAAGAAATCGTTATCCTGATCGTTAAGCAAGGGCATTTCACCGTGATTAATTCTATGAGCGTTAACAACAATCATACTTTCTCTTGCCTGTCTGAATATCTCGGTCAGCTTGATACACGTAAGCGAATCGCTCTCTATTATATCTCTCAACACGTTTCCCGCCCCGACCGACGGAAGCTGGTCACTATCGCCAACCATAACTATCCTTGCCCCGCGCGAAAGCGCAGCGAGAAGGCTGTCCATAAGAAGTATATCCACCATGGACATTTCATCCACTATTAAAACATCACAGTCAAGCTTATTATTCTCGTTCCGTGCGAAACGGTTTCCCACCTCGTTTTCTCCGGGTGTAATTTCGAGAAGTCTGTGTATAGTCTTAGCTTCGATTCCGCAAACCTCTGTCATTCTCTTTGCTGCTCTTCCCGTCGGGGCTGTGAGCATCACTCTCTTACCCGATGCCTCCATAAGTTCAATAATCGTTTTAATTATTGTGGTTTTTCCTGTTCCGGGCCCGCCGGTTATCACCATAGCAGAGTTTTCAAACACACACTTTACAGCCTCAAGCTGTGCTTCGGCAAGAAGAATTTTATTTTTCTTCTCTACCTCTTCTATCATCCTGTCAATCTGTGCTCCGTCTATGTCGAACACAAGCTCGGACATTTCAAGAAGCCGCTGAGCAACGCGTTTTTCAGCCTGATAAAATTCCGAAAGATAAATCGCATCATACTCGCCGTAATTTATCTGTATAATTTCTTCTCTCAGCAACATCTCGGCTATAACATTTTCCGCCTTTTCAAGCTCAATATTCAGGTTTTGAGCGGCGTTTCCCGTCACCGTCTGCCGCGGAAGATAGGTATGGCCGTTTAAATATCCGATCTGTCTTAAAAGAAACTTAATTCCGCAGGAAACACGTTCATACGAATCCATACAAAAGCCGAGCTTTCCGGCCATTGTATCTGCCGCCGAAAAGCTCACCCCGTCAACCGAACCGACCATAATATAAGGATTTGACTTAATTGTGTCAACTGTTTTCTCTCCGAATATCTGATATGCACGAACCGCCGATGATGCCCTCATGCCGAATTGCTGAAAAAACATTATTGCGTCTCTGACACCGATTAACTCGACATACTTCTTGTATATCTCGTCGACCTTTTTCTTTGTGAGCCCGGGAATAGCCATAAGCTTATCCGGCGTTTTCTCGATAACCTCAAGCGCGTCCGCCCCGAACTCCTTAACAATCTTCTTTGCGGTTGCCTTACCTATTCCGGGCAGAAGCCCGGAGGCAAGATACTTTTCTATTTCAACCTCGTTTGACGGCATATGCCTTTCATAATACTCAACCTTAAACTGGCCGCCATACTCCATATGCGTAAACCAGTCGCCGTGAGCCTCAATCCTTTCGCCTTCGGTCAAGTTCGGCATATACCCGGTCATTGTGATAAGCTGACCCGCGCTTGAAACATCACAAACAGTATATCCGTTTTCTTTATTTTCATAAATTATGGTCTCGACCGTGCCGTCAATCATTATCATTTTAATCTCCTCGTTACCTTCCGTAAGTTTCGGTTATCTTTTTAATCCATTTCGAGGTATCGTCAAAGAATACCCAGTTAAGCGTCAGTCTCCATCGCCAATTCGTGCCGAATTGTGACGGAACGTTCATCCTTGCCGCATCTCCAAGTGCCAAAATATCCTGCATAGTCACAATAGAAATATTCGCCGGTGAAGCCATAAGCGTCTTTATTACGCCCATTCTCTCGCCCTCATTATTATTCAGACGCATATATTCACGCGCAAATTCAAGCTCTTTTTCGCTTGCGGAATGAAGCCAAGCCTCTAACGTGCTGTTATCATGCGTTCCTATATAAGCGATACAGTTCTTGGTATAGTTATGAGGAAGGTATTCATTATCTGCATCTGTCGAAAATGCAAACTGTAATACCTTCATTCCGGGAAGTCCGATAGCCTTGAGAAGCTCTCGGACCGAATCGTCAATCAGCCCCAAATCCTCAGCAATAATCGGAAGTTCATCCTCATTTGAATCAACAATTTCATCCTTAATAAGCTCACGCTTGAGAACATCAAAGAAGTCCGTTCCGGGGCCGTTCTGCCACTCTCCGTTTGTCGCGTCCTCATCTCCGAACGGTATTGCAAAGTAATTTGCAAAGGCGCGGAAATGGTCGATTCTGACTATATCACACAGCTTATACATAGACTTTATACGGCGAACCCACCACTCATAACCGGTAGACTTAAGATAGTTCCAATCATATAACGGGTTTCCCCAAAGCTGACCCTTCGGCGAAAAATAATCGGGAGGACACCCGGCAACAAACGCCGGCCGCCGCTCTGAATCAAGCTGTAAAATCTCATTGTGTGCCCACGCGTCGGCGCTGTCTTCCGCAACGTAAATAGGAATATCACCTATAATCATTATTCCCTTTTCGTTTGCATAATTTTTAAGCTCTGTCCACTGCTCAAAAAATCTGTACTGGATATAAACCCAAAACTCTATCTCTTCCTGAAGTCTTTCATACGCCTCAGCCATCGCATCAGGCTTTCTGAATTTCAAATCGTTCGGCCACTCCCAATACGGCTTAAAGTTTAAGTCATATTTAATCGCCATAAACATAGCGTAATTTTCAATCCAATATGCTTCCTTGCATCTAAACTCGTCAAGCTCTGTTTTGATTTCGTCCCGATCGGCATAATATGCTTCCTTTAAAACCTTAAAGCGGTTTTCAAAGAGCTTTCCGTAATCAACATACTCGGCGTTATCGCCCCAATTTATGCTTTGATAAACCTCGGGCTTAAGATTTCCCGACTCAGAAAGCTTCTCAAAGTCAACAAAGTACGGATTTCCGGCAAACGTAGAATATGACTGATACGGCGAATCGCCGTATCCGGTCGGTGAAACAGGAAGCACCTGCCAATATTTTTGTCCGGCATTCACAAGAAAATCAATAAACTCGTAAGCCGACCTTCCTATCGTTCCTATTCCATAGGGAGACGGAAGCGACGAGATATGTAAAAGTATACCACTACCTCTTTTCAAAACGCTCAACCTTTCTTATAAAAATTTCATCTCTTAGATAAATATGTGAAATAACGATTGTCTTATTACTGCCCAAAATACTGCGCAAGGCGCATAATCTGTGTATACACAAATTATGCGCCTTGATAAATGCAATTCAAAGTTAGTCAACGGTGACAACCCAACCGTCTTCATCCTTGAGCTTTCCGGTCTGGATTCCGGTTATTGTATCAAAGATACGCTGTGTAATTTCACCAATCTTATTATCGTTTATGTTCATAACATGATCTTCCCAGCGAAGTTCACCGACAGGCGAAATAATCGCGGCTGTACCTGTTCCGAAAACTTCTTCAAGCTTTCCGTCACAATATGCGTCATAAACCTCTTGAATGGAAATTCTGCGCTCGCTAACCGGCACACCCCATTTTTTAAGAAGTTCTATGGTGGACATACGGGTAATACCGCCCAAAATACTTCCGTTAAGCATAGGCGTAACAACCTCGCCGTTAATCTTAAAGAAGATGTTCATAGAACCGACTTCTTCAATATACTTCTGCTCAACACCGTCAAGCCAGAGAACCTGAGAATAACCTCTCTCGTGAGCAATAACCTGAGCCTTTATGCTGCTTGCATAGTTACCGCCTGTTTTGGTGAAGCCCGTTGCACCTCTGACAGTACGGACATATGTATCCTCAACATAAATCTTAACGGGGTCAAGACCCTCGGGATAATACAATCCGCTCGGAGAACAGATTATAAAGAACTTGTATGTCTTAGAGGGACTGACGCCCAGGAACTCATCTGTTGCGATAATAAAAGGTCTGATATAAAGCGATGCACCTTCCTGCTCGGGAATCCAATCTCTGTCAAGCTCAACAAGCTGTTTAAGCGCCTCAACGCAAAAGTCAACGTCAACCTTCGGGATTGCAAGACGGTCAGCCGAGAGATTCATACGCTCAAAGTTTTTATACGGACGGAAAAGACGAACAGAGCCGTCGCTTCCCTTGTAAGCTTTAAGACCCTCAAAAATTTCCTGCGCGTAGTGGAAAACCATTGCGGCCGGAGCAAGAGAAATCGGTGCATAAGGAACGATTCTTGCGTCATGCCAGCCCTGACCCTCTGTATAATCCATAACAAACATATGGTCAGAAAAAATCTTACCGAAAGGAAGATTGTCCATATGCGGCTTTTCTTTAGGGGTTGTTGTCTTGTTTACTGTGATTTTCACTTGTTTTACCCTCTTTCATAAAACTACAAAATATAAAGATTTTTATTAAATTATATATAGTATAGCACAACACATTTTATATTTCAATAAAAATCTGCAAATTTTTCAAAAAAATAAAATAAAGGAGCTGTATCTCTACAACTCCTTTAAAATAATCAGCCTTTCATAGCTTCTTCAACAGCAACAGCAACAGCAACGGTCATACCAACCATCGGGTTGTTACCTGCGCCGATTAAGCCCATCATCTCAACGTGAGCCGGAACAGATGAAGAACCTGCGAACTGTGCATCAGAGTGCATACGACCCATTGTATCTGTCATACCGTAGGAAGCCGGACCTGCAGCCATATTATCAGGATGCAGAGTTCTTCCTGTACCGCCGCCCGATGCAACCGAGAAGTATTTCTTGCCCTGTTCGATACATTCCTTCTTATAAGTACCCGCAACAGGATGCTGGAAACGTGTCGGGTTTGTTGAGTTACCCGTGATAGAAACGTCAACGCCCTCGTGGTGCATAATAGCAACACCCTCACGAACATCGTCAGCACCGTAACAGCGAACCTTTGAACGCTCACCGTCTGAATATTTGATTTCCTGAACAATATTCAGCTTACCTGTAAAGTAGTCAAACTTTGTCTGAACATAGGTGAAGCCATTAATTCTTGAAATAATCTGAGCGGCATCCTTACCAAGACCGTTAAGGATAACGCGGAGGTCTTCCTTTCTTGCCTTATTGGCACTCTTAGCAAGACCGATAGCGCCCTCAGCAGCAGCAAATGACTCGTGTCCTGCGAGGAAGGCAAAGCACTTTGTCTCTTCGCGGAGAAGTCTTGCTCCGAGGTTACCGTGGCCGAGACCAACCTTTCTGTCATCTGCAACCGAACCGGGAATACAGAACGACTGAAGGCCGAGACCGATTTTTTCAGCCGCATCAGCAGCGTTAGTGCAGCCTTCCTTGATAGCGATTGCTGCGCCTACTATGTAAGCCCAACAAGCGTTTTCAAAACAGATAGGCTGAATATCCTTTACCATTTTATAAACATCAATGCCCTTGTCATCACAGATTTGCTTTGCTTCTTCTATTGAAGAAATTCCGTGCTTTTTAAGTTCAGCATTGATCTGGTCAATTCTTCTTTCATAGCTTTCAAATAATGCCATCTTCAAAACCCTCCTTATTCGTGTCTGGGGTCGATGAGCTTGTCCGCATCATCAACTCTGCCGTACTGACCGCTTGCCTTTTTGAGAGCTTCGTTTGCGTCCATACCGGCATTGATCATTTCCATCATCTTACCGAGGTGTACAAACTTATAGCCGATAATCTGACCCTCTTTGTCAACGGCTACCTTTGTTATGTAACCTTCTGCGAGCTCAAGGTATCTCGGGCCCTTAGCCTTTGTAGCGTAGGTTGTACCAACCTGGCTTCTGAGACCCTTACCTAAATCCTCAAGACCTGCGCCGATGGGAAGGCCGTCCTCAGAGAATGCAGTCTGTGTACGTCCGTAAACAATCTGAAGGAATAATTCTCTCATAGCAGTATTGATTGCATCACAAACGAGGTCTGTGTTGAGCGCCTCGAGAATTGTCTTTCCTACAAGAATTTCAGATGCCATAGCGGCCGAGTGAGTCATACCGCTGCATCCTATCGTCTCAACAAGAGCCTCCTCGATTACGCCGCCCTTAACATTAAGGGTGAGCTTACAGGCTCCCTGCTGGGGTGCACACCAGCCAACACCGTGTGTCAAACCGGAAATCTGATTGATTTCCTTAACCTGATCCCACTTACCTTCCTGCGGAATGGGTGCAGGACCGTGATATGCGCCCTTAGCAAGAGGACACATACTTTCTACTTCACTTGAATATTTCATAGTGTCTGCTCCTTTCATTTCTATTAAAATCTGCCGCATTTCAGCCGTAACCGCTAAAAAACGACAGACTGATTGCGTTTCTTTAATTATTATAGCACAAAATTAAAATTATGCAAGATATTATAAAAAAAATATAGAAAAATGAAAAAATTAACATATTAAAAGTCTCTGATTTGTGCAAGTTTTATAATTTCCCTCAGGTATTTATTAACATAGGGCAAAGGTTTTTAAAATAACTTGTATATTACTTGCATATTATTTGAAAATATGTTATTATCTAAACATATGAAATTGATTTTTTAACAGGAAGGCTGATACAATATGGAAGAACTTATTCAAAAGGGAAAGCTCGCCAAGGAAGCGTCATACGGCTTGGCTAAGCTCTCATCAAGCACAAAAAGTCACGCTCTTTGTGCTATTGCCGACGCCTTGCGCAGGGAGCGCGCGTATATTCTCACCGAGAACGCAAAGGACGTTGCTTCCGCAAGGGAAAATAATATGCGCGAGGGTCTGATAGATAGGCTGATGCTTACAGAGGACAGAATTGACGCTATGGCGCTCGGCCTTGAACAGATTGCCGCTCTGCCCGACCCCATCGGCGAAATGATTAGCCAAACGAAACGTCCGAACGGCTTAAAAATAGGAAAAGTTCGTGTTCCGCTCGGCGTAATAGGCATAATCTATGAAGCTCGTCCGAACGTGACCGCCGATGCGGCCGGTCTTTGTATAAAGGCGGGCAACGCGGTAATACTCCGCGGCGGCAAGGAGGCCTTTTCATCTAACCTTGCTGTCTGCTCTGTTATGCAAAAGGCAGGTTATGCGGCGGGGCTTCCTGTTGGTTCTATAAACCTGGTTGAGGACACAACCAGAGAGAGCGCAACCGCACTTATGAAGCTGAACGATTATCTTGACGTAATCATCCCGCGCGGCGGCGCCGGGCTTATCCGCGCCGTTGTTGAAAACGCGACTGTTCCGGCGATTGAAACAGGAACGGGAAATTGTCACGTATACGTTGATAAAACCGCCGATTTGGATATGGCGAAAAATATTGTTATAAACGCAAAGACACAGCGTCCGTCGGTTTGTAATGCTGAAGAAAAACTTCTTATCGACAAGGACATCGCCGAAAAGTTTTTAAAGATTATTGTTCCCGAGCTGACATCACGCGGAGTTGAAATTGTCGGTGATGATGAGGTTTGCCGGCTGTTTGACTATGCGACACCCGCAACCGAAGAAGATTGGTATACCGAATATCTTGACTTAAAAATCGGAATAAAGGTTGTCTCGGGAATCGATGAAGCAATCAGGCATATCAATAAATATAACAGCGGACACTCGGAAGCGATTGTTACCACC
>CADBUP010000058.1 GCA_902797885.1 uncultured Ruminococcus sp. | reverse complement strand
TCTAATCAAGGCGTCAAGAGTTTTTAAATCACCGGATTCGTATAACTTTTCCTGATTCTTGAGATTAAGCTCCTGACTGATGATATCAATAGACTGCTCTGCCGCTTTTTTCTTGTCATGAGTGTTTCTGTCGTCCAAAAGGATTCCGGCAACACGCCCCCGTTCGGCCTCGTCAAAGTCAGATAAAAGCATATTCAAATCAACCGTTCCGCCAGATTTATATATATCAAATATCTTTTGAGCAAGCCGTTTATGGAGTTCATCAACAAAGCTGGCCGGTGTAATTCCTCGGTCTTGAGACATCTTATATATGGATTTATCGCACACGAGATTTAAAAGAAGCTGTTCGGCATTAAACACACGCATATTATCGGCAGTATTTAATGACTGTCTCCGTCGGCGAAGCATTCGTTCCTCACGGCGTTCTTCCTTTTGATCAAAATCTCTTCTCAGTACAGCAATGGCGGCGTTAAGGCTATCGATTGACACTCCTGATTTTTCAGAAACTCTTGATGTATAAATCTCAAGCTCAACAGGATTTTTAATCTCGGCGAGAACAGCAGCGGCAACCTCAGTGAATTCAATTCTGCTCTCTGTGTCAGCAAATACAAGCTCGTTTTCATCATCACCTGCGTTATATTGTTGCTGGATTTCGTCAATTCTATACTCAATCAGCGGTTTTGCACGTTCAATCAACACTCTGAACATATCTCCACCCTTTTTTCTGACAAATTCGTCAGGATCCTTCCCGTCGGTAACGGTTAAAACACGCACCTTAACATTATTGCGTGTTAAAATTTCACCTGCACGAAGGGTTGCTTTCTTTCCGGCTTCGTCTGAATCATAACACAGAACCACTTTTCCGGTATAACGCTTTACGAGCTTTGCCTGTTCGTCCGTGAAAGCTGTTCCGAGTGATGCGACCGCATTTGTTATTCCCGCTTGATGAAGCGAAATAACATCCATATAACCTTCCATAAGCAAGAGACTTCCCGAACGATCGCTTTTTGCAAAATTCAAACCAAAGAGATTTTCTTTTTTATGAAAAACCACGGTTTCGGGTGAATTCAGATACTTGCCTGTTTTTGAACGTTCGGTCATTATTCTTCCCCCGAAGCCAATAATATTCCCTTGAACATTAATAATGGGGATCATAACTCTTCCGTCATAGAACGAATCATAATATGTACCGTTATCGCGCCGTTTGATAAGTCCGGCCTCGAATATATCCCGTTCCTTATATCCTTTTGTTTTAAGATAGTTGAGAAGGTTATCCCACCCCTCGGGGGCATAACCCATTCCGAATGAACGAATTGTGGAATTTTTAATTTCTCTTTTTTTGAGGTATGCAAGCGCATCCTTTCCTTTTTCGCTCGCCAGACATGAGTAAAAATACCTTGCCGCATCAGCGTTTAGCTTATATATAAGCTGTTTTTTATCTTGATTTTCCTTACGTCCACCCGATGTATGTGAAAATTCGGGCATCGGTATATGTGCGCGGTCGGCGAGGTACCTAAGTGCATCCATAAAATCAAGATGTTCCGCCGCCATTATAAAATGAATAACATTTCCTCCTGCTCCGCAACCAAAGCAATGAAATAATTGCTTATCGGGAGAAATCGAAAGAGACGGCGACTTTTTGTCATTGTGTAGGGGACATAGAGCGGCAAACCTGCTTCCGACGCGTTTCAGCTTTGCGTATTCGGATATTACATCAGCAATATCGTTTTTATCAATAACCTCATCAACGAAATTTTGAAAATCTGCCTCCGCCATTATGTCGCCCCTTTCTCTAAAATTATAATTATTTTACTTTAACCCTAATTTATATAATTCGACGTAAATTTTAAATTTCCTCTTTATTTTTTTAAGGTATTAAAATTTAATTGTATGCTTGACAAAGTTTGCATTTTAATATAAAGTATAAGTATTACTGAGAGAAAGGCTGAAATTAAAATGAAACATACACCGCCGACACTTACTCCGCGTCTTTCCGCCGCGGCAAAAATGATAGGAAAGTGCCGATGCTTTGCGGATATAGGCACGGACCACGCATATCTTCCTATATATCTTATTATGAATGGTTTATGTAAGAAGGCGATTGCCTCTGATATCGGAAACGGACCGTTAAAGCGTGCGTCCGATACCGCACTTAAGTATCACCAAAATATATCGCTTCGTCTTGGTTCCGGGCTTAACACACTTTTGCCCGATGAAGCGGATGCCGTTGCTATCGCCGGAATGGGCGGACTTCTTATTGCGGAAATTTTAAAAAATGGCATAGACAAGCTCGGGTGTGCAAATAAAATTGTACTTCAGCCTATGACAGCTATTCCCGAACTTCGCGAGTATTTGACAAAAAACGGTTGGAACATAACTGATGAGCTTATCGCCAAGGAGGGCGATAAGTTATATGTTCTATTATCTGTTAAAACACCGGAGTCAAACAGCGTTAACCCTATTGAACATCCCTATAATGCACTTGAACTATATCTTGGCAGATGTTTGATAAACAATCGTCCGAAGCATTTTGATGAATTACTTACTCATAGCCGTCATAAGCTTTGTAATATGGTAAACGGCCTCAAATCATCTCACTTAGCAGAGTCGGAGGCTAAGCTTGAACATTGCCGATATCTAATTCAAGAGATAGATAAGTTAAAATAGGAGGAAAAATCGTTATGTATAAGGTAAGAGATATTATGAATCAAATCGAAAGGCTTGCTCCGCGTGAACTTGCCGAAAAGTGGGATAACGTCGGCCTTATGGTTGGTGATTCCGACCAAAATGTAAGCACGGTATTTATTTGCCTTGATGTGACCGCCGAGAATGTCGCGGCGGCTATTGAATATAAGGCTAATATGATTATATCACACCACCCTTTAATTTTTACTCCGCTTAAACGTGTTGTCGAAGATGATATTACCGGAAGCATCATAAGAACGGTTATCACAAACGGGCTCTCGGTTTATTCGGCCCATACAAACCTTGACCATGCCGACGGCGGAATGAATGATGTTCTTGCCGAAAAACTCGGTCTCGAAGGAGTTAGGCGTTTCACCGCCGAAGAATGCTGCGATAACTTCGGTAACCCCATCGACAATATCGGACGCATCGGCGTTCTTGAATCCTCTGTTGAGCTTGGTGATTTTGTTCATTTTATTAAGGAAACGCTTGACTGTCGAAGTATACGTTATGTAGGCGAACCGAATGAAACAATTCGTACCGTTGCCCTATGCACCGGTGCGGGCGGAGACGGAATATATTCCGCATATCATGCCGGTGCGGACGTTTATATCACGGCGGATATACGCCACCACGAGGCACAGCTCGCTTATGAACTCGGCTTAAATCTGATTGATGCCGGACACTTTGAAACCGAAAACACAATTTGTGAATTTATGGCGGATTATTTGACTGCCGCTATGCCAGGATTAAATGTCATTTCATCCGAGGCACAACCTTACTTCAGATGAGAATTATCTGAATTTATCTATTAACCAATATATTATAAATATGAGTGTAAATGACATTGCACATAAAGCAAGCGTAATAAACGATATCGATGTCATCTGTCCAACGGAAGGCATAACGGCGGGGCTTTTGTATGTGTAGTTAAAGGCAGATATATAACCCGGAAGGAACTTTATACCGGCATATGTTAAGAAAAATGCAAGTATTGACTGGGTAAGCTTGCCGGCTATATATGAATAAACCGAAAGTCCTGATGGAATTATAACTGACGAAACCTGAGCCAGTACCGATATTCCCGAAAAAGCAATAAATCCCGCTGTGATGGGAAGCACAAGGTTTCCGCCTTGGCTTAAAAGCTCACGGACGCCACCCGTTATCTCGAAAAATGAATATATATAGGGTCTTGCTGAATTTTCGGGAATGACTGAACAAAACACTCCAAACAAAATGACAAACCCACAAATTTTAATTATTGTATCAACAGATTTTTCTACCGCTTCTCCCAAATCGATTATAGTGTCATGTAATTCCGAATTATGTCTTCCCGGCGGGAGAGCGGAACATTTTTTATCGTTCCTCCCCCAAAATCTAAATAAAAGCCCGGTCATAAGCGCGGATAGTATGTGGGTTATATACAAGAAAACTCCGGTTTGATAATTTCCAATCATTCCTATACCTACCGCGCCTATTATGAACATCGGTCCTGAATTATTGCAAAAACTCAAGAGTCTCTCAGCTTCGGATTTTGTACATTCACCTCCTGAATATAAAGCAGAAGCACACACAGCCCCCACCGGGTATCCGCTTACGATTCCGAGGACAACAGCTACTGCCCCTGCTCCCGAAACGCCGAAAAGCGGACGCATTGCGCCGGAAAGATACCTTCCGGCAAGAGAGGCGGCTCCAAGCGATATAAAAATATTTGCACAAAATATAAACGGGAAGAGCGAAGGTACTACCACTTTTCCGCAAAGAATTAAAGCTGTTTCTGCTGCCCCCATAGTTTTTGATGGCAAGATTATCATTGCCGCCGCCATATATGTGGCGCAAATTATAATTAAAATTTTAATCATTTCACGGTTTTTCCCCATTTTCTCACCCCCTATAGATTTATCTATTCACAAAATCTCTTCATTATTCATTTTTTAGCTCGTTTCCGCATAGAAATTAGTGTTACAATGATTTAATAAATCAATTAAGAGGGTGGTTCTTTATATGAAAGACAGACAAAAAAACAATACACGCTCTTCTCTGCGGGAAAAACTTGCTGACGCTGTTGATGTGTCTAAGGATATTATTTTAGACACCGTTTTAATACGAGCTATAGGAACACACGAACTTACAATAGAAAATTATAAGGGAATACTTGAGTATTCGGATCGATGTATAAAAGTAAAAGCGAAACCAAAATGCATTTGTGTTCAAGGTTCTAACCTTGAACTGATATGTTTAACGGATGAACTCTTAAATATCCGCGGTTGCGTCTCCTGTATATCTTTCGTTGAGTAAAAGTGCGAGGTGAGTTTATTTGAAATCGGGTACAATTTATGGCTTCTTGTCAGGAAGGCTTACTGTTCAGGCAGATGGGCCGTTTACCGAAAGGCTTCTCAATATTTGTATGCACAGAAACCTTTTGGTAACAGATGTAAAACGCTGTGGAAGTAACAGAGTAATATTCAAAACCGATATAGATTCATTTATGCAGATGCACACTCCCGCACACAGAACAAAAAGCCGAGTCAGAATTAAAAAACGTTCCGGTCTCCCTTTTTTGATAAAACGATTCAGAAAAAGACTTCCTGTTCTATTTGGTATAATGGTTATAATTATTATGTTAGCTTATGCTTCGACACATATAATGGGGATAACGGTTTTCGGAAACAATCGTATAGATACACAGACAATTTATAATTCTCTTAATGAATGTGGACTTTCCCTCGGCGAAAAAACATCGGATATCGACAATGATTTAATCAGAAATAAAATGATGAACAAGCTTGATGATTTAGCGTGGATTGGTATAAACGCAAACGGTTCACGCGTATATGTTGAGATTATAGAACGAATCGAAAAGGAAAAAGGTCTCGAAAAGGACGGAGCGGCTTGTAATCTGATTGCTTCTCGGGATGGCGTGATAGACCATACAGAGATTCGGGAAGGACAAACGCTTGTAAAAAAAGGCTCCGGCGTACGTAAAGGTGATGTGCTTGTCAGCGGAATAATAGACAGCCCGGTTGACGGATTCAGATTTGTTAAGGCGCGAGGTGAGGTTTATGCAAAGACTGTCTACTCAAAGAGACGTGAGTATAAACTGAATTATACAGAAAGTCATTATACGGGGAAAAGTAAGGTAAAATATTCTGTAAAAGTGTTAAATACTGAACTTCCGCTATATTTAAACGGAAAACCGCCATATCAAAAATTTTCCGCGGACGAATCAATAAATGAATATCGGATTCCAATTGATATAGTTCCTTCGCTTTTTATAAGAAAAAATAAATATAGCGAATATTATGATGAGGAAAAATCAAGAACTGTATCCGAAGCAATTGAAGCGGGAATCAATGAACTGACTGATGAAGTTAAATCGGAACTACCCGAAGGGGCAGAAATAAAAGAACAAGACGAAAGTCATACTCTCACCGAACACGGCGGTGTTGAAGTTACTGTTGAGCTGACCTGTCTGGAAAATATAGCCGAACAATCCGTGATAGAAACTCCGAAATCCTCAGAAGACTGATACTTCTGAGGATTTCGGGTGAAAAACTTAGATTATATTATCATCAATTTTAAAACAGCGTCACGGGGTGTTCCCGTGACGCTGTTTTTTTCAGCAATATTCTGCCGAAAATCGTATTATCCTTTTACTCCGCCAATGTTGACGCCGCCCATTATCCTCTTCTGGAATATTAAGAATATAAGGAACGGCGGT
>CADBUP010000057.1 GCA_902797885.1 uncultured Ruminococcus sp. | reverse complement strand
TTGAGTGCTGATTGTGGTCGCACAGAATTGTAATAAGCTTCAATGTAAGCAAATATATCAGCTTGCGCTTCAGACCTGGTTCTGTAGCGCTTGTGGTGAACAAGTTCACACTTAAGACAGCCGAAAAAGTTTTCTGCTACGGCATTGTCATACGGCTCACCCTAACGCGGTACAAAATATCCGGGGAAAATGTGATTGGCAACGTAAAGGAAGATATTCAGCATTATGACCTGATTAACATAGTAATGCTGTGTTTGGGTTCATCCGACAACATTGAGGATAATGCGCCCGGTATGTTAAATACGCTGTTATCCGACACAATGAGTTCAAGCGAAAGAATAGAAATATTGGATAAAAAATTTGATTTTGATATGTCACCCGATGACGTGAAGGAGGTATCTGAAATGTGCAATGTAAGCAGAGGCGTTTATGATAAGGGTATTGACAGAGGTATAGCCCTGGGCAGAAAAGAAGGCATTGCTCTCGGTATGGACAGAGGCATTACTCTCGGTATGAACTAGGAAATATAACATATCAGTGAAACAGTGACCTGTTAATGCTCTGCGCAATAAAATAACTGTTAATGATTATACTAAACTCACGGGAATCGGCACTCAAAATCCTGCGGTAGTGATACCGTATCGGTTCGACCCCGATCAGCGGCACCATACACGGAGCAAGCCTTGCTTGCTCTGTTTTTTTGTATAAAATCAGAGTTCGCTCATACTGCTGCTCCTCTATCCCGCAAAATCTGTTAAGTTTTGCGGAAGCCATATTAAATTAATTTTATTTTCTTGATTACATTATAATTTATTATTCAAACTTGTTTCCGATAGTCTTTCGGAGAGAGCTTATACATCTTTTTAAATACGGTTGAAAAGTAGTTTGAATTTGAAAATCCGCATGCATACGCAATTTGAGTTATGTTTAGATTTGTGTTTTTTAAGTTCTCTGCTGCACAGGACAACCTGACCTTGTTTATATACTCCATAATCGAAATTCCGCATTCGTTTTGGAAAATATGTCTTAAATACGGTTCGGAATAGCTGACCTCTGCAGCGACATCCGAACACGAAATATCATTCATATAGTTTTTGTAAATATATGCGATTGCCCGGCAAAATATTGATTTTGAATGCGATTCAAATGTTTTTTCGGCTATACAAGCTTTGTACAGTTCTTTTATCATATATTCAAGCGGACGAATAAATTTTTTTATTTCATCCTCGCTCGGAACATTCTCGGAGAGCTGCTGATACAACTCACTAAAATATTTTCCGCTGTATTTTTCCGTTAGATTTTTAAAATGTTCCGAACGCAAGCACCTGCCGCGAAAGCCGGATATATTTATGCGCATTATAATTTTATTTTCATACACTATAGAATATATATATTCTTCCACACCGGCATAACAATGAGAATAGTATGTACCGCAGGAAAGATTTTTTTTAAGTAAGTGTTTGCAATGCACACACATTTTATGTGTTTTCGGCAAGGATTTTAGGTATACACATATAGGCACCCGGTGTATCTCATATTCAAGCAATGTCGGCAGACAGTCGCCGTAATAATTTGAAAAACAGCTAAGCATAACATAATAGCCATTACTTCTCAGGAAATCTATATAACCTGTCACATCATTTAATATATCCGGGATCATATTCAAGCCTCCTGTTATGTATAATCGAAAATTAAAGAAAAATAATCATTTAGCAAAGGAATTCTTTATAATTTTATTATATAATAAAATAAAAAATAAGTCAATGGGAGGCTAAATTAAATGAATACATATACCGAGAATACAAAAAATATACCAATTTCAAAGGATGTAGATGTTCTTGTCTGCGGCGGAGGCCCGGCAGGAGTCGGAGCAGCAATAAGAGCCGGACGCATGGGAATGTCGACCCTTGTGATAGAAGCGTTTGACTGTCTTGGCGGGGTTGCCACATCCGGGATGATGTCGCATTGGACCGGACATTCATCAAGTAAGATCCTGGATGAAATAACGGACCGTTGCTTCGAGAAGTGCAAGGTATTGGGCTGGGCAGAAGAAAATAAGTGCGGTAAGGAAAAAATCAACCAGGAGGTCCTGAAAATCGTTCTTGACGAGATGGCAAAGGAAGCCGGGGTAGAAACGTTGTTTTATACACTTGTGTGTGAGGCAGTAGTTGAAAACGGCAGAGTTATAGGTGTAATTATTCAAAACAAAAGCGGAAGAAGTATGATTAAGGCTAAGTGCGTAATCGATGCTACAGGTGACGGCGATATTGCGGCATCTGCCGGGGTTCCGTTTTATAAAGGCCGTGAATCAGACGGAAAGATGCAGCCCTGTACGATTATGTTTAAGATAGGCGGAGTTGACTACTCCAGAGCGGTTTTTCCCGGCTCGTTTGAGACGAAGGTTCAGACAGAAAAGGGTGAGCTTCAGGCTATGGCGAAGAAACTGCTTCCGTTTCCTGCGGGCCATGTTCTTTTGTACAGTCAGACAACACCCGGAACGGTTTGTTGTAATATGACGAATTGTATTGACGTAGATGCAACAAATGCCGACAGCCTCACCAAAGGTCTTAAGGTATGCCGCTCACAGATAGAGCCGATTATTAAATTCCTTAAAGAATTTGTACCGGGGTATGAGAAATGCTGGCTTATGAGCTCTGCTTCACTGTTGGGAATTCGTGAAACAAGACACTTTGAAGGCATTCAGACTCTTGAAGCCGAGGATATACTCGACGCAAAGTTTTTTGACAATTGGGTGGTAAGACGAGCATTTTTCAACTTTGATGTGCATAATATGACAGGCGCAAGCCTTGATGCTACCGGCATTCAGCATAACTGGACACAGCCTAAGGATTATACAATTCCATACGGATGCCTTCTTCCGAAGAAAATAGAAGGCCTGCTTCTCTCGGGTCGCAATATAAGTGGAAGTCATCTTGCACATTCTAACTTCCGTGTAATGCCCATTGCGATTGCGCTCGGCGAGGCCGCAGGAACAGCGGCGGCTCTTGCTGTTAAAGAACATATTCCGCTTCGCTCCGTAGATGTAAAAAGGATTCAAAATATAGTGGGCGAATAACACCGGACAGGGATCCGAATATAATTAGAAATATGATGTGCACAAATGACATAAAACAAGTAATATGATTATGAGTATAAATTTCAAAAGGGCACATTACTGTTACCGGTTTTAAAACAGCGTCACGGAAACACCCCGTGACGCTGTTTTTTTCGGCAATTCCTGACGAAAATCGTATTATCCTTTTACTCCGCCAATGTTGACGCCGCCCATTATCCTCTTCTGGAATATTAAGAATATAAGGAACGGCGGT
>CADBUP010000056.1 GCA_902797885.1 uncultured Ruminococcus sp. | reverse complement strand
GATTACGCTTCTTCACAGAAATTTCTTGACGAGATAGACGCCGCCGCCGTCTACGTAAACGCATCTACTCGGTTTACCGACGGATTTGAGTTCGGCTTCGGTGCCGAAATAGGCATAAGCACCCAGAAGCTCCACGCAAGAGGGCCCATGGGACTTCAAGCGCTCACCTCAGAGAAATACATAGTCTATGGAAACGGACAGATCAGATAAAACAAAAGCCTCGGCGTTTGCTGAGGCTTTTGTTTTATTCTTTTCCGTTCCAACAATATGTACAGAGCTTACACGGTTCGATTCCTATAGAATCTATAACGCCCTGAAGCGACTGGAACTCAAGCGAAGCAAAGTTAAGCTTTTCGCATATATGCTTTCTCAGCGACTTTCCGCGCTCCGTGGATGAATCACAGTATTCTTCTATATAATTAAAGCCATCTTCTCCTTCAATCTCCATTATAGCACGTCTTCCTATAAGTTCCATTTCACTCGTCGCCCGCGAAAAGTTAAGATACTTACAGCTATACATAATCGGCGGACAAGCCGAGCGCATATGCACCGACTTTGCACCGTTCTCGTATAAGAACTCAACCGTCTCTTTCAGCTGAGTTCCTCTGACAATAGAATCGTCAACAAAAAGCAGGTTTTTATCCTTTATCAGCTCGTGAACGGGAATCTGTTTCATCTTTGCAATCCTGTTTCTGTCGGACTGCTGAGTCGGCATAAAGCTTCTTGACCACGTCGGGGTATACTTTATAAACGGTCTGGCGAACGGAACACCGCATTCGTTCGCATAGCCTATTGCGTGCGGAGTACCCGAATCGGGAACACCGCCGATATAGTCAAGCTCTCCGGCGTTTTTAACCTCCATATCGTGCCTTGCCATAATTGCACCGTTGCGATAGCGCATAGCCTCAACGTTTACCCCCTCATAAGTCGATGTCGGATATCCATAGTATGACCAAAGGAAAGAGCATATGCGCATTTCCTCACCCGGAGGCGAAAGCTGATCGATTCCGTCGGTGGTCAGGCGCACAATCTCAGCCGGACCCAGCTCATAGAAATCCTCATAACCAAGCTTCTGATAAGCAAATGATTCAAATGACGCACAAAGTCCGTTTTCGTTCTTTCCGATTAAAATAGGAAGCCGTCCCAATCTGTCGCGTGCCGCAAGAATCGAGCCGTCATTTTTCAAAATAAGGATTGACGCGGTTCCCTCAATCTTGCTCTGTGCAAATTTTATTCCGTCAACAAAATTATCACATCTGTCAATAAGTGCGGCAACAAGCTCGGTTGAATTTATCATTCCGCCTGTCATCGCATCAAAATGACCCTTTCCGTTATCAAAATAATCATTCACAAGCTCGTCCGCATTGTTAATAATTCCTATAATACATATCGCATAAGGTCCGAGATGGGAACGCAGAAGCAAAGGCTGTGGGTCATAATCGCTTATACAGCCTATCGCAGCAGTTCCCTGCATTTCGTTAAAAATATTTTCAAACTTTGTTCTGAAAGGAGAATTCTCAATTTTATGAATCTTTCTCTGCAGACCTATTTCCTTATCGTACGCAGCCATTCCGCCGCGGCGTGTTCCTAAATGAGAATGATAGTCTGTTCCGAAAAATACATCTGAAATCGCTTCATTTTTACTTACTGCACCAAAAAAACCACCCATAAAATCACTTGACCTTTCTTTAATAGATTAAAAAAGGACCTGCGCAGATTTGCACAAGTCCGAAAATACAATAATAAATACACCCTTGCATCTACTTTATAATTATACATAAAGCCGAAACTTTTGTCAATCAATTTTCTTTTAAACCGCGAAAAAAAGGCATTAAGCGACAAATTAACCGAGTATTTACAATAATATTTCAATATTTTAACCAAATCATTAAAGCGTTTTCAGATAAGTCCTTGTCTTATCCGAAATTCTATAGCTTTCAAACTCTGTCGCTGAGTGAAGTATATTCCCTCTGCTCAGAAACAGATTTATAAGCGGGTCTTATAATCTTTCCGTTATTTACTATTTCTTCAATGCGGTGGGCGCTCCAGCCGGCAATCCTCGCAATGGCAAAAATCGGTGTATACAGCTCCCTCGGAAGGCCTAACATCTCATATACAAATCCGCTGTAAAAATCAACGTTAGCGGCAACACCCTTATAAATCCTGCGTTCCTCCGCTATTACCTCGGGCGCTAAGTTTTCAATCTTCTCACAAAGATTATATTCCTTTTCAAATCCTTTAGCAACAGCAAGCCGCTTTACAAACGCCCTGAATATGACCGCTCTCGGGTCGGAAAGAGCATAAACCGCGTGACCCATTCCGTAAATAAGCCCGGATTTATCAAAGACCTCACCGTTTAACATACGGCGAAGATATTCCTTAACCTCTGTGTCATCGGTCCAGTCCGAAACGTTCCCTCTTATATCCTCAAGCATCCGAACAACCTTAATATTCGCGCCGCCGTGCCTTCCGCCTTTAAGCGAGCCGAGAGCCGCGGCCATAGTCGAATAGGTATCAGTACCCGATGATGTGACAACGTGAGTGGTAAATGTAGAGTTGTTTCCTCCGCCGTGCTCGGCGTGAAGAACCAAAGCGAGGTCAAGAATCTTTGCCTCTAACTCGGTATACTTTTCGTCGGGACGCAAAAGCATAAGAATATTCTCGGCTGTACTTTTATCCGGCAACGGCTTATGTATGAATAAGCTGTTTTTAAGATAATAATGATTATACGCCTGATACCCGTACACCGCGAGAACAGGGAAGAGCGCAATAAGTTCAAGACACTGACGAAGGACGTTCGGAATACTTAAATCATTCGCCCTGTCATCATATGAATATAAAGTCAGCACCGACCTCGACAGGGTATTCATCATATCCTCACTCGGGGCTTTTAAAATAATATCTCTCACGAAGTTGACCGGAAGTGTACGATAGTTCCCGAGTATAGCCGAAAAATCATCAAGCTGTTTCCGGTTCGGAAGCTCACCGAAAAGGAGCAGATAAACCGTTTCTTCAAAGCCGAATCGCCCCTCGGACAGGAAGCCGTTAACAAGCTTCTTTATGTTATATCCGCGATAGAACAATTCACCTTCACACGGAACCTCCTTTCCGTCAACAAGCTTTGTCGAACGGATTTCGGAAATTTCAGTCAGCCCCGCGACTACACCCTTTCCATTTATATCACGAAGCCCGCGTTTAACATCATACCTTCCGTAAAGCCCAGGGTCAATCCTGCCGCATCTCACACATAAATCCGATAATTCAGTAATCTCAGGTGTTATAACCGACAATCTCTCTCTCATTACTTTAACGCCTCCTTTAAAATTCATTAAATATTTTATTTTTACACAGTCTTCGCATTGCATAACTCACATAAGGTTATTATACCATATTTTCGGATTAAATACAACAATTTCATATTTTAGTTAATAAAAAGTTAATCTTTTCACAAATTTATACAAAAATTCCTTTCATTAATAATAAACGACTTGACTTTGAA
This sequence comes from uncultured Ruminococcus sp., assembly GCA_902797885.1. Lineage (GTDB taxonomy): Bacteria > Bacillota > Clostridia > Monoglobales > Monoglobaceae > UMGS1820. Next base: position 22,734 of record CADBUP010000056.1, on the reverse strand, counting down.
ACATTTTTGAAGTATAATTGCAATATATTTGTTACAGAAAGTCGGTTGATTTATGGAAACGATAAATAATACTTCGAACAAAAAGGTATATCTGATTAAAGAAGAAGTTAAGAACCTCGAAAATAAGAATCAAAGCGCCTTATCGGGACTTGAAAACGAGTTGCTTAAATACTCACGTGAATTTTGCGACACGGTGGAGGTTATTTCGCTCGATACACGAAATACACTTTCGGAATCAATCAAAAAACTGATATAAAACATATTATTTCGATTATATTAAATACGTTAAAACAGAGGTAGATTCTATGATAAAGAAATCATTGATAGAGCTTATATTTGAGGCGGCTTCGATTGAGCGATGGAATGACCACATCCGTCCTTCGAGGGGCTTTACCGAGATTGACAAACAATCTCATAAAATGATATACGCTTATGTTCTCGCTAAAATCGAGGGCAATATTGATATGCTCAAGCTGATTGAAGGCGGAATCTTCGAGTTTCTTCACAGGCTTGTTCTGACCGATATAAAGCCTCCCGTCTTTCACCGCCTTGTCAAGGAAAAGGGCGACGAGTTAAATCATTGGGCTTTAAATACCCTTCATAACGACATTATAAACATTCCGCATAACTTTTACGAAAAGATGGAGACGTATCTCTTCGACAAAACCTATGCCGAAAACGAACGCAGGATTCTCGAGGCGGCCCATTACCTTGCGACCAAGTGGGAGTTTGACATAATATACGATATGTGCCGAAGCTATTACGGCATTGACGCCACAAGAGCCGAAATTGATAATAAGCTTAATTCTTTTTCGGGTCTTAAAAGCTTTGATACATTAATAAGAAACAACAACTACCGCGGTTTCACCAACCTTCTCGGAGAGCTTCGCTTTCAGCAGAGATGGTCGAGGTCACCAAGGATTCCCGCCACCTCTGTTGCCGGACATATGATGATTGTTGCCGTTTTGTCTTATCTTTGTTCTTGCGACACTAAGGCGTGCGGCGCAAGAATCGCGAATAACTTCCTCGGCGGACTCTTTCACGATATTCCCGAGGTTTTAACCCGCGACATTGTCTCGCCTGTAAAAAATTCGGTTGAGGGTCTTGATGAGCTTATTAAATCCATAGAGCAAGACCAAATGGAACACATTCTCTATCCGCTTATTCCCGCGGAATGGCGCGATGAGCTTGAATATTTCACCAACAATGAATTCAGCAACAAAGCGATAGTAGACGGAAAAATTCTTGTGACGACAAGCGAAGAGATTGACGAGAAGTATAATTCAGCCGAATATAAGCCGGTTGACGGAAAGCTGATACGCGGCTGTGACCACCTTTCAGCTTGTATTGAAACATATTTCTCTCACATATACGGAATAACAACCCACGCTCTTCAAAACGGAAACCGTCAGCTTTGCAAGCATTATGAAAACGCTGAAATATGCGGAATTCCGTTCGGTTCATTGTTTGACTATTTTACGATTTAACAATTTTACAACTTATCTATGTCACCTAATCACCCCTTTGCATATTATATACAAAGGGGTGATTTTATGGAAGTGGTTATGTCGGTCGTTCTTTGCTTTTTTGCTGTATACGGATTCTTTCAAATTCTTTATAATATCGCCTGCAAAATTGCAAAATCAGATTTGTGTATTCCCGAAAAGAAGCATATACTTATTTGTGTCGACAAAAACACCGATAAGCTCGAGGGCTATATAAGATACATTTCTATGCAAGAAAATATGGATAAAATTATTCTGCTATGCAATCCGGAATGTGAAAATAACCCTGAATCGAAAAAGCTTATAGATATAATATGCTCTGAATTCGATGCGGCGGAAGTAATGAACATATTCGAATACAACGCCTACATATCAAGCCTTATGAATTAGAAAAACCGCGGATTTCTCCGCGGTTTGAGCGTGTCGATAAACTCCGATAAACGAAAAATTTCATTTTTATTAAAACGCCGTCCCCAGATTCCGCCATGCCTACCGCGGCGGCAAGGAAATGAAATTTTTCGCGTTTTCACAATGCTTTCGGCAAGATATTGATACATTGCCGTAACGGGCGCGGCGGCGGATTTATGGGCGGAGGGCAGTCAGTTCAAAGCAATATCTTGCTTAAAATAACTTTTTCGACAGTCTGAGGCGCGGGGCTAGTGCCCCGTGCCTTTTACTCTGTTTCTGTTGCAGCATCTTCAGAAAGATAATCATGCGGATTTACCGTTTTTTCGTTTAAGCTGACTTCAAAATGAAGATGCGGCTTTTCAGCCGATTCCGCCGCCGCGGTTGCCCCTACTCTTCCGATTTTTGCTCCGGTCTTAACCTCATCACCGACCGCGACCTCGTCGGTCTCGGCAAGATTTGAATAAATCGTCCTAAGTCCGCCGTTGTGCAGCACAATCACCGTTCTGCCTAACATTCCGTTATCACTCACCGCCTCAACAATGCCATCCGCGGCGGCAAGAACCTCCGTTCCCTCTTCGGCGTATATGTCGATGCCGTCATGTGTACGCCAATCCTGCATAGTTTCGGAATATACCAGCTCGTCACCCGAATAATCTTTGGTAACAGCACCCCTCACAGGCAATGTAATTGAGGGCTTTCCCCCGTCCTGTTTTTGTGAATTATTCTTGTCATCACTCTTGTCGGTCTGAGCCGGTTCCGATGTCTGTTCGGATTTTTCGTCCGTCCTTTCTTCCTGCTTCGGAACAGCCTGTGCAGCGGTCGCCGCGGCCTTTTGATTATAATCATTCTCGGCCTTTTCCTCGTTCCTGTTCGTCTCGGTTTGTGCTTCTTCCACTGCGTTTTTCCATGCCGAACTGTCAAAATTCTTCTTGTCGGCTGAGCTTCTCGAAACAGCGGCATTCATAACCACTCCAAAAGCAATAACTACCGCCGCAACCACTCCGATAACCGCAAGACTTTTTGTATTCAGCACACTATTCTTCTGCTGTTTTTGCTTATTTTTGTCATTCACATAAATCACCTCATCGATATTATAAACCAAATCGGTAAATTTATACATTCTATTCAATATTAAAAGTCTGACACCTGCATTATTAAAAACCTATTTCACGTGCAAGGCTTTTAAGCGTCTCCGCACTTGACCTGAGGCCATGGATTTCTTCATCCGAAAAATCAATCTGAAGTATTCTCTCCGCCCCTCCGGCACCGACAATAGTCGGAACGGACAGACAAATATCCGAGATTCCGTATTCACCCTCCATAAGGCTCGATACGGTCAGAATTGAATTTTCGTCGCCGACTATACACTCCACTATGCGTTTGACCGCAAGCGCAATCGCATAGTATGTTGAACCCTTCTTGTCGATAATCTCATACGCCGCGTTCTTGGTTTTTGTAAAGTATTCCTCCTTACAGATATTGCTTGATATACAAGCGCCGCCGTTTTTACAGTAATCCTCAACATTCATACCGGCGATGCTCGTTACCGACCACGCCGCAACCTCAGAATCACCATGCTCACCAATGATATACGTGTGAACATTTCTCGTATCGATATTTGCATTCTCGCCGATTAAATATTTAAGTCTTGACGTATCAAGAACCGTTCCCGACCCGATGACACGATTCTTAGGAAGCCCCGAAATCTTATGCGTGATATAGGTCAGTATGTCCACCGGATTGGTAACAACCATAAGAAGCGTTTCGTCTGTGCAATACTTCATTACTCTTCCGATTATGCTCTTAAAAATATCAGCATTTCTGCGCAGAAGGTCTGTGCGTTTCTCGCCCTCTCTCTGGCTTGCTCCGGCAGTGATAATAACCATATCACTGTCCTTTATCTCGCTGTAATCCCCGGCTATAACCCGAACCGGCGTAACAAAGCTAACGCCGTGACTCATATCCATTGCGTCACCCTCGGCCTTATCCTTATTCACATCAATAAGCACGATTTCAGACACAAGTCCGCTCATCATCAAGGTATAAGCAATGGTCGAGCCTACATTTCCCGCGCCGATAACAGTAATCTTACCCTTAAACATTAAATCACCTCATTATATTAATATTAATTTCAGATATTTTATTATTTGCGTAAATTTAACTGTTTATGCTCTATTTTTCAACTATAATTTCATTTGTGTCTCCATAAGACATCTTGACAAACACCGTATCCCCCTGAGAAATATCCGCTGTGCTTCCGATTCTCAGTCTCTTTCGGTTTTTATCATAAACATACACCGCCGCTCCGCTGAGCGATACCGTTCTCAGAGTATTCCCGGTATCATCCGCCGAAACCATCAGCTTGTTTTCAAAACGCTCCTTCACAATAGCATGAGCGGTATACAGCTCGCTAAAATAATTTTCGGAATTCAGCGGCGAATAATCGCCTGTATTTTTTTCATAAAGCCTTCCGTCCTCTATCATATCCGATGTCAGCATCATTCTGAAACTCCTGCAATGGCTCTTGCTGTCCGAGTAATACTGAATCACCTCTCCCGCCTTAAACGGATTGTTTCCGTTCTCAGTAATTATTTTAGTATACTCGGGAAGCCAGCCGCCGGTTTTGTCATCTCCGCCGTCATTGTCAAAATAGATATATCCTTCCTCGCCCTTGGTATAGACCGAAAGCTTAAGACACGCCTCGCCGTCGGCATTATTGATAACCCCACTGTCTCTGATAACAGCCACCGGGTCATAGGCCTCGACTCCTCTTTCTCGGCTTCCGTCCAAATAAACCACAGCCGCACCTGTGACATAGCTTTCCGACACATCATAAAGCTCAACCTTATAATCAAAATCGGTTATAAGATTTCCGCGGTTGCCCGTTTCATACTTATTCATATCGCCCATATCCTTAGGAACAATAAACACAGGCGTTTTTGCGTCAAGCTGGTACTTTGATGCAAAGACGCATAACGAACCGCCGTAATATTTGGATGAATCGGACTTAAACGCAAGATTAAACGCATCTGTTCCGACCGCACCTTGACTGTTTTCCGCCGTTTCAATCGCCGAAATTGTTTTGTCCGCTCTTCTGTGAATCCTTAAAAGCTGCGGCATAAGTGCAGAAATTTCAGCGGTTTTGTTCGCTGCTCCGTTAAGCCGCGTACTGTTTGAAGCGCTGCATACAGATACGTCTCCGGCGGCGTCGATTATTCTAAGCTTAGGCGAATCACCAAACGCTCCGCCGCGATCGGCAGCCTGAAGATATACATATTCTTCCGCCCCGGCGCGCTCTATAGCGAAAATATGCTTATTCATATTAAAAAACACGGTAACTTCCGCTCCCGGTAAAGGCTCGCCGCCTATTTTTGCATAACCGTTTGTTGTTTTGTATTCTGTTTCGTCAATCGTGAGCGTATTCTCTCCTATGCGCGATACCTTTCCCGATTGGCTGTCATTTCTGACCGAAACGCGCATTACCCTGCCGTCCTCGCTTATTGCATAGGAAATTATATCATTTTTGCTTACTTCAACATCAGTAAAATCGACTTCCTCGCCGTATGCGTATACACGACAGAATTCCGCTTTGTTTGCGTCAAGTTCAAAGCTTCCGCCGAGGCGGTCGGTTATCTTATCCGAAAGCCGTGCGCTGTTTGCGGCGATTCTGTCACTATAGTTCCAAACAGAAATTACATCAACGCTTCCGCCGTTTCTGATTAAATCCATATACCCCGAACTCAGGTTTATTTCATCTGACACCCCGACGCGGCTTTTATACCTTCCGTTATAAACTATCCGCGTATTGGCACTTACCGAAACACTCTTCTCTTTTTCACCCGAATCCTCATATACAATTTTACTTCCGTCAAGTTTTATAAACTTATCGGCGGTTATTCGTGTAACCTCACTTCCGCGCGGCTCTGCATACAAAATTTCATCATTTTTGACATAACACTTTGCATTTCTTCCGAGAAGTTCTTCCGCATTGAAGCCGGCCGACTTATACGTTCTGTCACCCACAGTTATTATATTTCTTCCGCCTTGAATGTCACTTATGACCGACATACCGCCGGCACTGTTAATTATCCCCTCGACAATATCCGTTTCGAGGTATTTGTGAAGAACCGTCTCGCCGTTTTTTATATACTCCGCGCCTTCGCCGAAGCTGCTTTGATAAATAAGCTCAGCTTCAAGAACGTTTGAAATCATCTGTGCACACTCGCCGCGGCTTATGCCCGAATTTTCATCGGTTATATTCAACCCGTCATAAATACCGAGTCTTTTTGCATACATTCGATAACCGTCAGGGTATCCTCCGCTATCCGTTGCCGCCGCAGAATATCCAAGCGAACACACAAGCATCTTTGCCGCCTGAATGTATGTAACCTCGGCATTAGGCTCAAAGTTTCCGTTTCCGTCACCGTTAATTACTCCGTGACGATACAGAGCCGCAACATAAGCCGCCGCCCAATTACCCGCCGCAACATCGTCAAATACCCTCTCGCCGTTTCCCCCCGATGAAAGAGCCAGTATTTCAGCGTTAAGCTTTGAAAATTCTGCTCTTGACACCTTCTCATACGGCTTAAATTCATACTTATTATACCCACTGACCAGGCCTAAACCTTTAAGCTTAGCAACGGCCGATTCAAAGGGCGTTCCCACACAGTCGGAAAAACCCGCGCCGCCGTCAGCCTTGTACCTTGTGTAAACGCCTGAAAGCATAGGTGACCATTCTACCTCACTCTTATCACTGAATATTATTTTTACAAATTTCTGATTACTATTAAGGTTTCTCAATGAGTAGGTAACAGGAATCCACTTCCAGTCCTCTCTTTTTGTCACCTTTATATCGGGTTTGACCCCCTGCCAGTTCTCACCGTCCTCCGATGCCTCAAAAGAAAAATGCGGAATGTCATTCGTATACTTAAAATAGGTATAAAATATGGGATACATTCCCTCTTTAACCTCATACTCAAGCCACTCCGCCGTATTTGTGCTCCTTCTGAACATACTGTAGTCGGTGTCATAGGCATAATAATCCTCTTCGGGCACGGTATATGCGAATAAATTTTCGCTGTGTTTATACACCGAATTAAAATCCGTACACTCGTCAATCAAAATCGCGTCAGCCGGTTCTGCTTTCTCTTCTGTATTTATTAAATTTTCAGCCGCCGAAGAATTGACCTCGGCCGCATATACGTGCGGCAGGCATGAAAGCATAACCGCCGATGTCAGCACCGCCGCACATAATCGCCTAAAGCGCATAGCTCTCTCTCCTATTTTGTATTTTCATATGCTGTATATCTCGCCGCATAGGCCAGGTCTATTATGTCTATTTCTCCGTTTTTGTCAACGTCACAGAGTCTGTTTTCTTCCGTAACATCACAGGCGAAATTTTTAACGATAAAATCTATATCGTCCTTGGTTATCTTATTGTCTCCGTCAATGTCACCGGGAAGCGGAGCGCACAGAACAAACTCGGCATCGCGCGAAAGCTCACCCGATAACGCTCTTACCTTAAACTTTGTGTCCGGCTTCATATCCGCGGAAAGCGTCATAATTCCGTCCTCCGAAAGGCTTAGTTTCTCGGTGTTTTCGCCTATAAGCTCCCACTTAATTTCCCCGCTGCATTTCTCGCCTATTTGGTCGAGAATTTCCGCTTCAAGTGTAATCTGTTTTGTGTCATACACCGGAAGAGTAAGTTTCTCCGCCGTAACAATATTAATTTCGGTCGGTTCGGATTCACCAACGTTTGACCAAATTCCCGCGAAATACGGATTCCACCAATTTTCAAGGTTTTTTTCCTCTCCCCATACGGCTTTAAGATATCTCACCCCGCTCAACTTTTCGGCGGTATACACAACTTTTGTCCACCTGTTATCTGTCGGTATAATTGTCTCAGTCTTAACCTCCGCCTTTGTCCATGTCTTTCCGTCCTTTGAGATTTCAAAGCTCATCGGCGCAACATCTTCGGGAAGGTGATAGCTCTCTGCCTTAAACTCAGTCAGATATGGTATTTCATAGACAACCCACGCTTCACCCTTTTTTTCATTACGTCTCAGAATTTTGTCGGCGTCATACATACTGTGTTTTTCATCGGCCAAAACCGTATAGTCCTGAACATTAAAACTCTCTTTGGCATTTTCAAGAGTATTAAACTTTAGCTTATACTCTGTGTCATTTTCTGCATATGCCGGAAGCGACAATATGAATATTCCTATCAGCATTAGTGAAACAATTCTCTTTAACCTCATTTTAAATCACCCCCGTCCGAATTTATAAAACGGTAAATCATTGCCGCCGCTTCGGCTCTTGTTATCTCCGACCGCGGATTAAAATATCCGTCAGAGCTTCCGTTGATAACCCCTGCCGAATACAGAACGTCAACCGCGTGCTTAGCAAAGTCCGAAATTCCGCTTTCATCCTCAAACTCGCAATTTTCTCTTATCGCTTTCAGCGGCTTTCCCCATATTAATTTTCCGCGTTCTATTACAGCGGAGGCTTCTTCCCTTGTTATATTGCTTTCCGGTCTGAATCCACCGTCGGTATCGCCGCCCATTATTCCGAGCTGTGCCGCTTTCCGCACCGCCTCTGTATACCACTCTCCGTCTGAAACATCAGAAAATTCGGCCGCGAGATTCGGGTTATACTTCACATTCGGAATCAGGCTCATAATCTTAGCGAACTCCGCCCTGGTTATCGGCGCTTCGGGTTTAAAGCTGTTGTCCTCATAGCCGTTAATAATTCCGCTTTCAGCAAGCTTTGAAATCGCCTCATATGCCCAAAAGCTTTTATTCACATCACTATACAGGCTCTTCTCTTCATCGGGTTCTTCGCTAATTTTCGGTTCATCGGGTTTTTCGACCCCCGTTGTGGTGGTAGGCCTTCCGCTGAACGAACCTCCTCCCGCTCCGCCGCGGCCGCCTCCTCCGCCGCTTGAAGGCCTGTCCTCTTTAACCGGCTCATCACTTTTGACGGATATGTTCACATATTTTTTGAGATCGTTTAAGGTGCAATATGTCATATCCGAAAAGACCGCCTTAAACGCTTTTAGTGTCACATTTGAATCCCCGCTTGTCTTTGCCGAAAATTCCAGCGTAACGACTGTTTCGGAAACCTCTGTTTTTTTATCGCCCACCTGTGTAAAAGCAACCAAAAGCTCGCCGTTTAAATCCTTTTCTATCTTAATTGAATCGTCATCGGCATACTTTATGTCAGATTTTTTATATTCAAGCTTGCTTAAATCAAATTTAAGCTCGGTTTCAAACGCATATATTTCATTCCGTGGTGCAAGCGAAATATCAACATACACCGTATCGCCCGCCTTAAAATCATTGACGGGCAATGTCATCTCCGCCGAAAATTGCGTTTCGGATTTCACCGGCAAGGGCGGAATTTTTGTTGGCTTGGTCGGCTCGGTTGGCTCGGTTGGCTTGGTCGGCTCGGTCGGCTTGGTTGGTTCGGTCGGCTCGGTCGGCTCGGTCGGCTCGGTTGGCTTGGTTGGCTCGGTTGGCTTGGTTGGCTCGGTTGGCTTGGTTGGCTCGGTCGGCTCGGTTAAGTCTGACGATATTCCGGTCGGCTTGTTATTTTCTGTAGCTTTTCCGCCGCCGACCTCATTTTGTGCAAATGCGGCTCCGCCCTGTGTGAGCATTGCCGCAATTAAAACAGTACATAAAAGCTTTTTCATAGCCTAAGTCCTCATTTATCAGTTGTTTTTATAGAATTCTCTATAGCCCTTGTAAGCCATAAATACGTCCAGCTTGTTTGAAAGCTCAAACGGCGAGTGCATCGAAAGAAGCGGAACGCCCGCATCGATTACATCTATATCAAGGTTCGCCACAAACTGTGCTATAGTTCCGCCGCCGCCGCAGTCAACCTTTCCGAGTTCGCCCATTTGCCACTTTACATCGTTATCGTTAAATATTCTGCGGATTTTAGCGACCAGCTCTGCGCAGGCATCGCTCGCGCCGCCCTTTCCTCTTGAACCCGTGTACTTTGTCAGTACAAGTCCGCCGCCGAATATTGCACAATTCTTCTTTTCGCTTACTTCGGGATAGTTCGGGTCAAAAGCCGTTCCCACATCCGCCGAAAGGCAAGTCGAATTACTCAGCGTCTCACGCAGGGTTATATCATTATAATCGCTCTTGCACATCGAACAAATCTTTGCCATAACATTTTCAAAATGTCTTGACTGCATACCGGTTGCGCCCATAGAGCCAACTTCCTCCTTATCAACAAGCAGGCAAACCGAAGTGTGTTCCGGCTCTTTCATCTCCATAACCGCACGCAGAGCAGTATATGCACACACTCTGTCGTCCTGACCATAGCCGCCTATCACGCTTCGGTCAAAGCCGATATCACGCGCCCCAAACGCCGGAACGACTTCAATCTCACTACTGAGCAAATCCTCTTCAACTATATCATACTTTTCATTTAAAAGCTTTAAAACCGCGAACTTAACGCCCTCCTTTATATCGGGGTCGTCACAGCCGATGTTTCCGACAAGAACATTAAGACTCTCTCCCGAAATTGCCTCGCTGAGCTTCTTTGACATCTGAGCGACCGCAAGATGCGGAAGAAGATCCGAAACGCAGAATACAGGGTCTTTTTCGTCCTCGCCGACAACTATTTTTATTTGAGTTCCGTCCGCCAAAGCGGCAACGCCGTGAATTGCAAGAGGCATGGCCGTCCATTGATATTTTTTGATTCCGCCGTAGTAGTGGGTTTTAAACAACGCCATTCCGCCGTCCTCATAGAGCGGATTCGGCTTTAAGTCAAGCCTCGGCGAATCGATATGCGCACCCACAATGTTTACGCCGTCTGTTATATCCTCTCGGCCGATAACAACCGCCATTACTCCCTTTCCGCGGTTTACCGTATACACCTTGTCTCCCGCTTTAAGCGATTTCTTGCTTTCAAGAGATACAAAGCCCGCCTTTTCAAGCTCTCTGACTGCGCTTTCACAGAACTCGCGTTCAGTCTTTGCGGCAGTTATAAACTTACGATAATCCTCACAAAACTCAAATATTTCAGCCTTTTGTTTGTCTGTCTGCTTTGAAAAGGCATTTTCATTCTTATAACACAGCTTCTCCTGTAAATCATTTTTCTTTGACATAGAAATCTCCTCCTATTACTATTCTTTTTGTTCGTATATTTTTTTATACATGTCACGCGCCTCAATCACGCGTTCAACGTAATTTCTCGTCTCTGTAAACGGAATATTTATCAGCTTTCCGCTGCTGTCGGTATGCTCGCCGTCAGAGAGCCACGAATCAACATTACCCGGTCCGCCGTTATATGCCGCAATGGCGTTTTCGAGGTAATCATATTTTTTTATCAGCTTGCTTAAATAATAACAGCCGAACTGTATATTTGTTTCGGGGTCAAATAGCTTATCCGAGGTATACCCCGTAACCCCGAGTTTTTTAGCACAGTCAAGCCCGGTTTCATCGGTCAGCTGCATAAGTCCCTTTGCATTCGCCGATGAGACAGCATATACATCGAATCGGCTCTCGGTACGAATAAGTCCATACACAAGCCATTTATCAAGTCTGTATTTTTTTGAATACGTCTCTACGAAATGTTCATACTTTATCGGATACTGATTCTTTCTTATTTTATCCGAAAGATTAATGTTTTTATAATGTCTTACACCAACATATGCAAGGCTTATTAAAATCACCAGGAAAACCGTAAACACAAAACAGCCCGGCGTACAACCGTTCCGTCTTTTTTTACGTCCCGGCCTGCTGCGGTTATAGTTAACCTCCCTCATACCAATCTCCGTTCCGCGCCCGATTCGGTCAGGCTTTTATAAATCTCTCGAACCCTTCTCACAAGCGCTTTTATATCTCCGTTATTTTCGATTACACAATCGGCAAGCCGCCTCATCTCATCATCGCTGAGCTGTCTGTTCATTCTCGCCTCGGCTTGCTCCCTCGTCGCGCGGTCACGGCTGATAACCCGTGAAATTCTGGTCTCGCGGTCGGCAACAACAGCAACCTTCATATCGAAATCAAGAGGATTCTCGCTGCTGAAAAGCAGCGGAATCTCTATACAAACAACATCGGCGGTCGATTCGGAAATCCGCCGCTTAATCTCTTTATAGATCAGAGTATGTGTAATTTTGTTCAATCTTTTCAGCTTTTTTTCGTCCGAAAATACAATTTTAGCAAGCTTTTTTCGGTCAATCTCACCGTCTCCGCCAAGAACTTCTCTGCCGAATTCGGCTACTACTTCATTATATGCGGCTCCTCCGCGCATCATAAGCATATGCGAAATTTTATCCGAATCGATAATCTCTGCTCCGAGTTTTTGGAATTCAAACAAGGCGCTGCTTTTTCCCGAACCGATTCCGCCGGTCAACGCAATAGTCTTCATTTTTACACCCGCTCTGTGAATTATTTGCTCATTTCCTCTGCCTTGTCAACACAGGCGCGAACCGCGCTCTGCACAACGGCGCGGAAGCCGTTTTCCTCTAAATCACAAACAGCGGCTATGGTTGTTCCGCCCGGCGAGCAAACGTTATCCTTTAACTGTTCGGGATGAACTCCGCTCTCTAAGACCATCTTTGCACTACCCTCAACCGCCTGAGCGGCAAGCTTCAGCGCCTGTGCCTTTGTAAGCCCATAGCTTACCCCGGCATCAGCCATCGCGTCAATAAACATATACACATATGCCGGGCTGCTTCCGTGAAGTGCGGTCGCCACGCTCATAAACTTCTCGGGCATAACCTCTGTTGCACCGACCCCCGAGAGTATCTTCTCTACCTCGGCTGTCTCTTCATCTGTAAGATTCTTGTTCGGCGTTATAACCGTCATTCCACAGCCAACCTGAGCCGGCGTATTCGGCATCGCGCGGACTATCTTTTTGTCCGCTCCGAGCATTTCTTCAAGATGCGCCACGGTAACCCCGGCCGCAATCGACAAATAAATCTTATCATTAAAGCCTTTCATCTCTGAAAGGACGCTGTCTATAACATTCGGCTTGACCGAAAATACAATAATCTCGCTCGCGGCCTCAACCTCCGCCGCAGACGATACTGTGTTTACGCCTTTTTCTTTAAACTCATCCGCACGAGCCATGTTTTTTTCAAAAAGCGTAATATCCTCAGGCGCACAACAGCTTGACATCAAGCCGCCGATCAGCGCGCCGCCCATATTTCCTCCGCCGATAAATCCTATCTTCATATCTGATTCTCCCATTCTAAATTAAACTGTAAGTTCAACTTCTTCAGCCGCGTCATTCTCTTTTAAAAGCGGGTCAACATAGTCGCGCACAAGCTCCTCCACCTGGTTTGCCGCCCTTCCGGTAAAGTTCTCGGGCTTCAAAATCTTTTGAACATCCTCCTGTGACAGTCCGAACGAAGGATCCGCCACAATTCTTTCGATAAGGTCGTTCCTTCCGCCCTCTTCCTTTACCACACGCGCCGCTGCCATCGAATGAACACGAATTTTCTCGTGAAGCTCCTGTCTGTCGCCGCCCGCCTTTACTGCGTCCATAAGGATATTCTCCGTTGCCATAAACGGAAGCTCAGACATAACTCTGCTGTGAATAACCTTTGGATAGACAACAAGGCCGTTTGCAACGTTCATATAAATATTCAAAATTGCGTCAACGGTGAGGAAAGCCTCCGCAACGCTGATACGCTTGTTCGCCGAGTCGTCAAGAGTTCTTTCAAACCACTGAGTTGACGAGGTTATCGCCGGATTCAGCGTGTCAACTATCACATATCTCGCAAGCGAGCAGATACGTTCTGAACGCATCGGGTTTCTCTTGTATGCCATTGCCGAAGACCCAATCTGAGACTTCTCAAACGGCTCCTCAATCTCCTTTAGGTGCTGAAGAAGTCTGATGTCATTTGCAAATTTATACGCGCTCTGTGCAATTCCGCTCAGCACAGACAACATCTGATAGTCAAGCTTTCTTGAATATGTCTGTCCCGATACGGGATAAACCTTATCATAACCCATCTTTTCAGAAATCTTTTTGTCAAGCGCCTTAACCTTCTCGGTATCACCGTCAAACAACTCCATAAAACTTGCCTGTGTACCGGTGGTTCCCTTTGAACCGAGAAGAGCCGCACGCGAAAGCTGAAAGTTCACGTTTTCCAAGTCCATTATAAGCTCCCAGAGCCAAAGAGACGCACGCTTGCCGACCGTGGTCAGCTGTGCCGGCTGAAAGTGTGTAAAGCCGAGCGTCGGCATATCCTTATATTCCATTGCGAAATCGCGCAGGAGCGAAATAACCTTTACAAGCTTTGACTTGATGAGTTCAAGTCCCTCATACATAATGATAATGTCGGTGTTGTCGCCGACGTAGCACGATGTGGCGCCGAGGTGGATTATTCCCTTAGCCTTAGGGCACTGTACACCGTAAGCATAAACGTGTGACATTACATCGTGACGAACCTCTTTTTCTCTCGCCTCAGCAACGTCATAGTTTATATCATCCATATGTTCCTTAAGTTCTTCAACCTGTTCGGGCGTGACCGACAGACCGAGCTCCATCTCGGCCTCAGCAAGCGCAACCCAAAGTCTTCGCCATGTTTTAAACTTTTTATCCGGAGAAAATATGTATTTCATTTCCTTACTCGCATAGCGCGAATTTAACGGGCTTTCGTAACTGTTTTTTTTCATTTGGCAATCATCCTTATCTGTATTTTCTGAATATTCTGAATTTTCGCGGATTGCTTCCGCATTTAAACGCAAGGAGCTATCCCGCATAAATCACCTGTGTTCTTTATCGGGATAACTCCGGAAATTATCTTAATTTTTGTCACCTGACGCTTTTTCGCTAAAGCCGCCCTTTAAATATTTTTCAATTCTGTCAAGGCCGGTCTTTATAACGTCCATCGAGGTAGCATATGAAAGTCTGACATAACCCTCTATGCCAAAGCCCTCACTCGGCACAAGTGCAACTAACGCACGGTCGAGTATGTCCTCACACAGCTCATTGGCGGTATTTATAACCTTTCCGTAATGCTCCTTACCGAGTACATCCTTAACATTCATAAAGATATAGAATGCACCGTTCGGCTTTTTACAGCTGAGGCCTTCTATTCCGTTAATGCGGTCTACCATATAGTCTCTTCTCGCTATATATGTAGCCTTCATATCATCAATAAAGCTCTGGTCGCCGTTTAAGGCTTCGACCGCAGCCGCCTGAGCGATGGAATTCGGGTTTGATGTCGCATGGCTTTGGATATTTCCCATAGCCTTCGCAAGCTTTTCGTTTGCCGCCGCATATCCGATTCTCCAGCCTGTCATAGCGTACGTCTTTGCCATTCCGTTCAGGATAATAGTAAGATCTTTTATATCATCGCCGAGGGTCGCTATATTTACATGCTCACCCTCATACACAAGCTTTTCATAAATTTCGTCAAACACCACATAGATGTGATTCTCAACCGCGATTTTTGCAACCACAGAGAGTTCCTCCCTTGTATAAACCATACCGGTCGGATTACTCGGCGTGTTTAAAACCAACGCCTTTGTCTTTGGCGTAATCGCCGCACGAAGCTGATCGGCCGTGAACTTAAAGTTATTTTCCTCGGTTGTGTTTATAATAACCGGAGTCGCACCGGCCATCTTAATCATCTCGGGATAACTAACCCAATACGGCGCCGGAAGGATAACCTCATCACCCGGGTCACAAATACAGTTGAATGTATTTGTAAGAGCATGCTTTCCGCCGTTACTGATTACTATATTCGCCGTGGTGTATTCAAGGCCGGTATCTCTCTTGAGCTTGTCGCATACTGCCTGCTTGAGTTCTAAAGTACCCGAAGCCGGAGTGTACTTGGTAATATTATTTTTAATAGCTTCGATTCCCGCCGCTTTTATATTATCGGGAGTGTTAAAGTCAGGCTCGCCTGCCCCAAATCCGACAACCGGAATCCCCTGCTTCTTCATCTGCTTAAACTTTGAGTCAATCGCCAGTGTAGGTGACGGACTGATGGCGCTTGCCATCTTTGAAATTTTCAAATCCATTGATTAAACCTCCAAAAACCTAATAAATTACCAAATGCGAACACGCACAAGGCTTGTACAAAACAATCGCACATTCCTATTTTAATATAAAATAGGAAAAAATGCAATATAATCAAATAAATTTTTAAAAAAACTTCACTTTTGCAATAAAAGCAAAGGTTTTTTTCAATTATTCTTGTATATTAACAAGAAATTATTACTAATTCTCAGCTCCGCGCGAAAGAGTTTCATAAAACACGCGGTAGAAGTTACCGAAGGCAATCTTATCGATAATTCTTTGTGAAATTCCGTCATCGGACAGCGCCGATATTATATCCTTCATATTTTCCGCCCCGTTAATTCCGTGCGGCAGGCACTCAACACCGTCAAAATCGGAACCGAGACCGATTGAATTCTCTGCCCCCAGCTCAAGCATATACTTGATATGGCGGACAATATCGCTTATGTCACACTTTCCGCTGTCGGAAAGAAATTCCGGATAAAAGTTTACGCCTATACACCCGTTTCGGCCGGCTATCGCGCAAATCTGTTCATCGGTCAGATTTCGTATATTTCCACAGAGCGACTTGGCACAGGAATGTGATGCAACAAACGGATAAGCAGTACATTCAGCCACATCCCAAAATCCGCGCTCTGACAGGTGTGACACGTCAATCAATATGCCCATACTTTCCATCATAGAAACAGCTTCGCGGCCAAAGCCGGTAAGCCCCCCGCCGCGGCTCTCAGTTATTCCGTCAGCAAGCTCATTCGCATAGTTCCATGTGAGTGTTATCAGCCGAACTCCCATTTTATAGTACATTCTGAGCGCCGACAGGTTTCCCTCAAGAGCCTCGGCTCCCTCTATCGAAAGTATCGAATATGCACCGCCGCTTTCCGCCGCCCGTTTAAGATCGGCCGCCGTTTCTATTGCCTTCAGCATTCCGCCGCTTTTTTCAAGCTCGCTATGGTATTTATCCATCAGCTTTAAACAATGGTTCATCGGCGAAACCGAAATTTCTTCCTTATCAACAAATGCGGCAAACACCTGGATATAGGTGTCATACTCACGCATACGCTCAACATCAAGATGAATCGAATTCTTGTCAAGACTCATATTTCTGTTATTTAATTCATAAATAGTGTCACAATGCGCGTCAAAAATCTTGTTCATAATCTTCCCCCTAATTCAAAATGTCTTTAATATGATTTATTTTAAACAGCCGAGGAATCCCGTCCGCCATTGCGGCTTCGACCTCGACCACATCAAACCTGATTTCGCCGTCTGTCGGATGCTGTCTGAAATACTGCTCAGCCGCCGCCTTCATATGCTCTATCTTATTAAAGCCGACCGCTTCTGACGGATACCCGAACTTTTCGGAGCTTCTCGTTTTAACCTCAACAAACACAAGCGTTCCGTTGTCCTCTGCCACAATATCTATCTCGCCGCTCCGCGTGCGGAAGTTTCGCTCAGCTATCGTCATTCCGTGTTCTTCAAGATACCTTGCCGCCGCCGTCTCACCGAAATCACCCAAGTCTTTATTATACCTGCTCATTTATGCTCCCTTCCGAGAACCTTGTCTGTGATAAAGGTCTTTCGGTGAATGGGACACAGGCCAACCTCACGGATTGCCTCCATATGTGCCTTTGTTCCATAGCCTTTATGCTTCGCAAAGCCGTAATCGGGGTATTCTTTGTCAATCTCTCTCATATACCTGTCTCGTGTGACCTTTGCGATAATCGAAGCCGCCGCAATACATTCAAGCTTTGAATCGCCTTTTATAATATAATCAGACTCAAAGCCATCGAACGGAAGTCCGTCGTTCCCGTCAACGAGCAAGAGTTCGGGCTTAACTTTAAGTCCGTCCGCCGCCTCCTGCATAGCCTTATGCGTCGCCCGGCGAATATTAATCTCATCGATTACATCGGGCCAAACAAAAGCAACGCTGTATGCTATTGCCGCTTCGACTATCCTGTCATAAATCAGCTCCCGCTTCTTCTCGCTTAACTTTTTGGAATCGTCAACGCCCTCTATTATCATTCCTTCGGGGAGAATAACCGCCGCCGCACAAACGGGTCCCGCAAGGGGGCCTCTTCCCGCCTCATCTATTCCGGCAATCACTCTGTAGCCCTTATCATAATATATTTTTTCCAATTCAGGCATATTTTAGTCTCCTTTATCTCAATTAATTGTAAATTAAAACGGGGCCGCACGGAGTGCGATTTTACGCACTCCGCAACGCCCCAGCATAGCTACTCGTTTGTATTTTCGGGTAATTCAAGCGAAATCCTGCCGAGCTTGGCAGCGCGAAAATCATCCAGTATGAGATTTGATGCCCGAAAGGTATCAATCTCCCCTCCGGATATAATACACCCGCGTTTCTTTCCGATTATCTGAACCAAATCCCAGTCATCGGCTGTTAAATCCTTATCCGCCAGCTTATAT
This sequence comes from uncultured Ruminococcus sp., assembly GCA_902797885.1. Taxonomy (GTDB): domain Bacteria; phylum Bacillota; class Clostridia; order Monoglobales; family Monoglobaceae; genus UMGS1820. The sequence continues at coordinate 4,402 of CADBUP010000056.1, read as the reverse complement.
TGCTGTGCAAGATTCTGAGGATAGTTCTGTTTCAGAAATCCGATTAAATAAAACGCAAGCTCTTCAATATCCATAATCTCGTCCTTGATTCCGCCGGTAAAGGCAATCCTCCGCGCAACCTCAGGACTTTCAAATTTAGGCCACAGAATACCCGGTGTGTCAAGAAGCTCGTACTTTCCGGAAATCCTTATCCACTGCTTTGCGGTGGTAACACCGGGACGGTTTCCCGTCCTCGCCGCACTTCTCGACGAAAGGCGGTTAATAAATGATGACTTTCCCACATTAGGAATCCCCACAATCATCATTCTGACACTATGACGCTGGATTCCGCGGCTTTTATCGCGTTCAAACTTTTCTTTTAAAACGTCATCTATGGCCGGCGCAAGCGCCGAAAACCCATAGCCCGAACGGCAATCCGCCTGGAACGCCGCTATGCCTTTATTCTTAAAATATTCAAGCCACAGCCGATTTGCTTCGGGGTCAGCCATATCGCATTTATTCAAAACAACAATTCTCGGTTTTGAGCCGACAATCGCATCAATTTCAGGGTTGCGCGATGAAAGCGGAAGCCTTGCGTCAAGCAGCTCGATAACAACATCGACAAGCTTTAAGTTCTCAGATATAAGCCGCCTTGTCTTTGCCATATGTCCGGGAAACCATTGAAGTTCCATATTAGCACGCACCCTTTCTGAATTGAATTATTTAAGTGAGCGATCTCCGTCGCCGTCAATCATAAAAGTAAGTTCCTTTGCATCCTGATGAATCTTGCCCGCGTCTGAAATCGGCCAGAAACGGAATACCGCGCCGCCCATAATCTCATCGGTCGGGATAGGCCCGAGTTCTCGGCTGTCCTTACTGTTATTTCTGTTATCACCCATTGCAAAGACATATCCCGGCTGAATAACAATCGGCGAATTCTTGCTGTATTCACCCCTTGATATAAGTGACTTTATATATGAACCCATAAGCTGAGTCTTTTCTTTTATATAATCCTCTTCAAGAAGTTCATTGTTTACATAAACGTCACCGTTATTAAAATCAATATACACCGTATCGCCCTCTGTTGCGATAACACGCTTTACATAAGGACGGTGAGGGTCTGTCGCAGGTCTGAAAATAATGATGTCGCCTTTTTCGGGTTTATAAAACAGCCTGTTTACATAAAGTCTGTCATTATTGTGAAGGCTCGGTTCCATCGACTGACCCTGAACCTTTACAAGAGTGAATACACAATTTCTGACAACAAGTGCGATAACAACCGCCACAACAATCGCAATCACCCAATCACGCAGCTCCTTCGCCCAATTTGTTCCTGCGGCCGCGGCATCTCCGCCGCCGACCTCCGCATTCTTTATCTCAACATCATCTTTATAGTTACTTTCATTAATATTCTCATTGTTTTTCAAGTTTTCTTTATTTTTATCGGAATCTTCAAAAGCCATCTATCATCGAACCTTTCTTTATTTAGTTTTAGTAACGCTGAAATATGTACCTTAGAAAAAAGTGATGATTATAATTAATATAACCATCACCGTAATCCTGCTTATTAAAGCTTTTCTTTAACTTTAGCTGCCTTACCGACTCTATCACGGAGATAGTAGAGCTTAGCGCGGCGAACGCGGCCGTGTCTGACAACCTCAATGCGGTCAATTTTCGGAGAGTTAACCGGGAAGGTTCTCTCAACACCAACACCGTAGGATACACGTCTAACCGTAAATGTCTCCTGAATACCGCCATGGTTCTTCTTGATGATTGTACCTTCAAACATCTGAACTCTTTCTCTGTTACCCTCTTTTACCTTAACGTAAACACGAACTGTATCACCGATTTTAAGGTCAGGCAGGTCTGTTCTAATCTGTTCCTGTGTGATTTGCTGTAAAATATCCATTTTTACAATTCCTTTCTTTCTCAGATATTCTTGCTCAATAAAAAAGCAGAGGACTATCCATATTCAACTTGTATATTTTAGCATAGTTTCTTTCATAATGCAAGTGTTTTTTCAAAATTTATCAAAAATTTATTATTCATTTGATTATTTTCTTCTATATTTTAATTATTTTCTTCTATATCTATTATACCGTTTACGAATTCATGCGGGTCAAACGGCTCAATGTCATCTATTCCCTCACCCACTCCGACAAGTTTAACGGGAATATCATACTCGTTCTTAATCGCAAAGGTTATGCCGCCCTTTGCCGTTCCGTCAAGCTTAGTCAAAATTATACCCGTAATGTCCGCCGCCTCTTTAAACTCCTTTGCCTGCTGAACGGCGTTCTGACCCGTTGTTGCATCAAGAACCAAAAGGATTTCCTTTCCGCTGTCCGGAAGCTCACGGTCTAAAATCTTGTAAATCTTTTTAAGCTCCTCCATCAGATTCTTCTTATTATGAAGTCTGCCCGCCGTATCACAGAGCAGGACATCCACATACTTACCCTTGCAGGCGTTTACCGCGTCATACACAACCGCTGCCGGGTCTGAACCCTCCTGCTGTTTTATGAGCCTTGCATCCGCACGCTCTGCCCATACCTCAAGCTGTTCAATCGCCGCGGCACGGAAGGTATCCGCCGCCGCAATCATAACGGTCTTTCCCTGTTTTTTATACATATTTGCGAGTTTTCCTATTGATGTGGTCTTTCCCACACCGTTTACGCCTATTACCATAATTACCGCCGGAAGTCCGTAGACGTTCATCTTGCTGTCGGCTCCGTCGGTTAAAATTCCTTCAAGAATATCAGCAAGCTCACTTTTCAGCTTCTCGCTGTCTGTTATATGTTTAGCCGACGCCGCCTCGCGCAGACGCTCTATTATTTCCATAGAAGTATTTACTCCGAGGTCGGCGGTGATGAGCGCTTCCTCAAGCTCATCAAACAATTCGTCATCGACCTTTTGGAATGTTTTCATCACGTTTTCGATTTTTTCATTAATAGAAGTTTTTGTCTTGCTCAGGCTTTCTCTGAGCTTGCTGAAAAATGCCATAATAATCTCCTTATCAGCCGCCCCGCTCCGGCACAAATATTAATGAAGCTTCTCTTATCCGCAGGGTAAGGAATGATAAGAGCTTCCCACACAACATATTATGCCATAGTTTGGGGATTTCGTCAAGTATTAATATTTTTAACCTTATGGATGATAATTTTTTACACATTTTGAATAATAAATTTAATTTATTAAATGGAGTCAATGAAATATAATAAAGAAAAACGACGAACGAAGTCGTAAATTCAAGGAGGATAACAAAATGAAAATCAAGAAAATCTTAACGGCTGTTTTAGCTATCACATTGGCAGTAGGTCTCACCGCTTGCGGAAGCAAATCCGGCTCAAGCTCAAACGGCGGGAATTCGGAAAACGCAAAGAAAGGCGAAGTATCCGTATTCTATTACACATACAGTGACACCTACATTTCAAGCGTTCGTTCGGCAATGGACAAGCTTTTAACCGACGGCGGTTATAAGTTCCAAAACTATGATGCAAACGGAAACCAGACAACTCAGACCGAGCAGGTAACAACCGCTCTTGCCAAAGGCTCTAAGCTTCTTGTGGTAAACGTAGTTGACACCGGTTCAAACGATGCGGCACAGAACATCATCAACCTTGCTAAGGAACAGGACGTTCCGGTAATCTTCTTCAACCGTTCGGTTGATGAGTCGGTAGTAAGCAGCTATGAAAAATGTGTTTTCGTAGGAACCGACTATGAAATGGCAGGGCATATGCAGGGCGAAATGATAGGAAAGTATCTGACAGAAAACTTTGACAAGGTTGACTTAAACGGCGACGGAAAAATCAGCTATGTTGTTTTCAAGGGTCAGGAAGGTAATATGGAAGCAATAGCCCGCACCAAGTTTGGTGTTGAGGATGCAAATACCGTTCTTAAAAATGCCGGCAAGTCGGAGCTTGTATTCTATGATCCGTCAAACAGCAACAAATACCTGGTTGACCAGAACGGTCAGTGGTCATCAGCCGCTGCAACAGACTATATGAGCACGATTCTTGCTCAGTACAGCGAAGCAAACAAAAATATGGTTGAGCTTGTAATAGCAAACAATGACGAAATGGCTCTCGGCGCAATCTCAGGTCTTCAGGCGGCAGGCTATAACAACGGAAGTGGAAAGAGTATTCCCGTATTTGGAATCGACGCGACCGACGCGGCAAAGGAAGCAATCTCAAAGGGCAATATGGTAGGTACCATCAAGCAGGACGCAGACGGAATGGCCTCGGCAATCACCACAATCGGCGCAAACTTCTTTGATAACAAGACTCCTCTCGACGGAATCAACAGCGATGAAATCGTAGGAAACTGGAGAGTAAACATTCCGTACTCAACTTATACGGGTAAATAAAATATTCTTATATGAAACGGGGTACAGGCTATGAATAGCAACACAAAAAACAAAAACGAAGTC
>CADBUP010000055.1 GCA_902797885.1 uncultured Ruminococcus sp. | reverse complement strand
GGGATGTTCCTTATCGGCACGCTTTCCGCTTAAGCGCGCCCCTATAACCGAGACAAGCGATGAACCTAAATCAGAAAGGTTGTTAAACGCGTCCGATATAACCGCTATACTATTTATCGCCGCGCCCGCCGTAAGCTTTATCGCAAACAACAGCAGGTTACACACTATCCCCAGCGTGCCGCCGAGCGTTCCGTAACGCTCACGCACCTCTGGATTTGATATATCATCGCTGTTTGGAATAAAATGCGTTATCAAGAAGTTTAACATTATTATCCCCCTAATCAAAAATTAATTACTCTGCTCTTATACTTAACGCTGAGCACTATTCCTATTGCAAGCATAGTGGTCAGAAGTGACGAACCTCCATAGCTGAAAAACGGAAGAGTTATTCCTGTTACCGGGAAGATTCCTATACACATTCCAATATTCTCAAAGGTCTGAAAGGCAAGCATCGCCGCAACACCGACACACATATATCTTCCGAGTGAATTTCTTGCGTTCATTCCTATATATATGCAGCGGATGATGATTGCACACATTAAAACAATAACCAGAACCGCGCCTATTATTCCGAGTTCCTCACAGACAACCGAATATATAAAGTCGGTATGTCTTTCCGGAAGTATATTATTTATCTGGCTTGAGCCCTTATAGAGCCCCGAGCCGAATATCCTGCCCGAGCCGACCGCCTGTTGTGATTGAAGAACATGGTATCCGGCGCCCGACGGGTCGCTTTCAGGATTAAACACGGTGATTATTCGGTTTTTTTGATAATCCTGTAACACAAAAAACCACATAATTGGACACATCGCCGCAAGAGCCGTGATTCCGGCGACTATATACTTCCAGCTTATTCCCGCCGCAAAGAGCATTGCCGCAAGAATTACCGCGAAAACCGAACCCGTTCCGAAGTCGGGCTGAAGCAGAATCAGAACCATGGGAATCAAAGCGAACAGTAAAAGTCCGAGTATATTCTTAGGCTCGTTTATTCTGTTTCCACAGTCGGAAAGCTGTTTTGCAAATGCAATTATAAAGATAATCTTTGCAATCTCAGCGGGCTGAAGGTTAATCGGCCCGAATTCAAACCAGCTTCTCGCGCCGTTCTGCACCTTTCCTATTCCGGGGATAAGCACCAAAATCAAAAGGACCAACCCCGCCGCCGAAAGGTATACCGATATTCTTGACAGGTATTCATAATCAAGAAACATAAGCAGGCAAATTCCGGCGATTCCGACAACCAAAGCCGCCGACTGAACAATAACATACCGGCTTCCATTCTCCCCGCCGGCGCTTGAAATCATTATTATTCCGAAGATTGCCGCAGCAAGCGTGAATATCAGCAGCCAAAAATCCATATTTTTTATGAATCCGCGTATTCTGTTAGAGCGTTTAAACATTTTATTCTCTCCCTTTTATCTGCCCTTTACACTTATCGCCACACCGTCACCGAGCGGAAGAATATCCGTCTCAAGCTCAGAATGAGTGCAGAGCATATCAACATACCGGCGAAGCCTCTTTACTATCGTAATCTTCCGATGCTGAACCAATTCGTCAGTCGCGGTCATACCCTTATATAAAATATTGTCAGAAAACAGAATTCCGCCCGGTTTGAGCATTCTCATACAATGCTTAAAGAACTCGTTATACTGAGCCTTCGCCGCATCTATGAATATAAGGTCATAGCTTCTGTCAAGCTCTTTCAAGACCTCGCGCGCATCACCCTCAAATATCCGAATTCTATCCTCAAAGCCGGCGCGTTTTATACTTTTTTCGGCAAACGCCGCCGCATCATGATTTATCTCTATCGTGTCGATATGCTCAGCGCCCGCACCCGCCATACGTATCGCCGAATATCCGATTGCTGTTCCTACCTCAAGAATACTTTTTACATTTCCGATTTTGATTAAAAGCTCAAGAAGCTTTATTGTCTCGGGCTGAGAAATGGGGACGCTATTCTCCGCCGCAAATTCTTCAAGCTCGGCTATAAGGCCGACCTGCGGCTTCAGCGTTCTTCGGATATATCTTATTATATATTCATAATTTATATTATCGTCAATCATTTATCGTCATAGTCCTTCCGATATTAGTATACGTATCATTTCCCGCCCTGAATTTCTTTTTGGTTTTCAAGCTGACCGTCAAATGTTTCGGAAAACACCGTGCTTTTTCCATCGGCGCCCGCCATAAAATAAAGATAATTCGTCTGTTCGGGATAGAGAGCCGCCTCAACCGATTTAAGCCCGGGTGACGCTATCGGTCCTATCGGCAGGCCGTTGTTTTTATAAGTATTATACGGTGAATCAATCTGTGTATCCTCGTTACTCAATACACTCTTGCGCTCTTTTAAAACATATTGAACAGTAGCACACGATTCAAGCTTCATTCCCCGATTCAAGCGGTTAACAAATACAGAAGCTATCTTTCCTCTGTCTTCATCTCCCGCCGCTTCACGCTCAATCACCGATGCAAGCGTAACAATCTCGTCAAGGCTTAAATTCGACTGTGCCTTTTCATATACGGAAACAACCTGTTTATTAAAATTTTCGAGCATTTTGTCTATTATATCATGCTCTGTCATATCTGCCGTAAAGCTATAGGTATCAGGGAAGAGATACCCCTCAAGCCGATTGTCTCTCTTAGGAATCTTCCCTATAAAATCATAGTTAAAGCTTCCGCTTTCTGTCTCACGCATAAAGACATCACGGTTTATCAGCCCCTCTTTTTCAAGCAAATCCGCAATTTGTCGAAGTTCATATCCCTCGGGGATAGTAACAGCATCGCTGTCTTGCTTTGGAATCTGTTCAAGAGCCTTTAATATTTCATTATAACTCATTGATGAGTTTAAGTGATGAACACCGGTCTGATAAATGTGGCTTCCCGTTTTCTTTGCATACAGCTTAAACGCCAGCTTACTCGAAATCATTCCGCTCTCTTTAAGCTCGCTTATTATGGCAGAGGTTGACTCACCCTCGGTTATCTTCAAGTCCACCCGTCTGTCTCCGCCGCCTACCCCACAGATGTCGCCAATCAAAATACCTCCTGATAACAACATCGCAATTATCACAGCTGCTCCGATAAATTTTCGCATATTTTCACCTCGTTTAAGTGATTTTATAATATTCGTATAAGTATCTCCGCAGCTGCTATCGCAATACACAACAGCACAGGTATACTTATAAAATTCTGCCCGAGCAAAACTGATGTCTTTATTTTTTTATTTTGTTCTTTTCGCTTTGTCAACGCAATAAAAATCACAAAGGCGGCCGCAAATTCCAAAATTCCCGCCGCAAAAAGTTTTATTGTTGCCGTCGGCGCATAAATCAGTTCGGAATTAAAATATCCGAGAAGAAGCGCCATAGTGTTGTTCGTAAAGTGGAATACCATCGCCGCATAGAGCGAGTCCGTTCTTCTTACCACACTTGCCAGAACGATTCCCATTAGGATATAACCGATAAGGCTGTAAACATCTCCGTGCATAAGCGCAAACATAACCGTCGAAAACAGGGCGGCGGCACGTGTGTTTAGCTCTGACATAGAGCCGAGGACGATTCCCCTGAACAAAAATTCTTCAAATATAGCCGGAATTATCCCGATAACGAAGATTGCCGCCGCAAGCTCGGCCGGCGACTCAGGCGTATATGACGTTGCATTATTAAATAGCATATTAAGCGGAAGGTCTGCCACAATCATTACAAACTGAAACCCGACGCCCATAAGCGCAGCAAGGGCGAACATCCACCACCGACACGGTTTAAGATAGAATCTCTCAGCCGCGGCATTTGCGGTTACTCCATCAATTCTCGCATAAATCGAAATAGGTATTACATATGCGCAAAGCCCCACTATCAACGCTCCAAGATATGTAGGTATTGCTCCGTCGAAGAAGCTTCCTATCATCTGAAGCACAAGAACGGTCAGCACATTAATCACTGTCACCGCCAGAAGCATCCAGCGAATACCGCGAAGCTTTTGTTTAGTTTTTAAGTAAACGGTCGCCATATATCTTCATCTCCCCGGGGCATATAACCCCGTCAACTCTACAGTCATACTCTGTCTCAGGCAGATTTTCGGTCATACATTCAGAATATGAAAGTCCGACCGAACACCCCTTAAACCCCTCAAAAAATCTGTCATAGTACCCTCCGCCATAGCCGAGTCTCAAGCCGGAATCATCAAAAGCCAGCCCCGGAACTATAGCAAGGTCAATTTCGTTTTTATCAAATTCAGTTAATTCTCCGTCTTTCAAAAGCTTGTGCTTAGGTTCAGGAATCCCGTAAGAACCGGGTTCAAGCTGAGTTTTATTCTCTATCCCGATAAGCCGCATAGTATGCGTTTCTGTATCACAAAGCGGAACAACCGCCAAGCCTTTATCCATAATGATTTTATCAATCAAAAGCTCTGTCGAAACCTCACTCCCGAATGACACATAGACAAACACCGTCTTTGAGCGCTTATAATACTCAGATTCGACAAGCCTTTGGCATATTCCGGCGGCATCATCTATGCGACGCTCTTTCGGAATGGAATCACGGAGGTACGCATATTTCTTTCTGAGTTCCGTTTTTTTATTCATCACAGCGGATACTGCATCTGTTCGAGTATCTCGCGGCCGCTTCCCTCAAGACCCGCGAAATAGTCAACTATTGCCTCGCCGAATTCAAGAGCCGCACCTGCGCCTCTCGCCGTTATTACATTATCGTCTGATACAACAAAGGCGTCACAAAGCTCAGCGCCGTGAAGATGTTCTTCAAACCCAGGAAAGCAAACCGCCGCCTTCCCGTCGAGGATTCCGAGTTCACCCAATATCATCGGGGCGGCACAAATAGCGGCCATCAAAAGCTCATTATCCCTGCAATATTCAATCAACTTATTTACTGTTCCGTCCGCCTGAAGATTAAGCGTCCCCGGCATACCTCCGGGAAGGATTATTCCTTCAACATTTTCTTCCGCTATATCTTCAACCGCCGTATCGCATATTACGCTTATAGAGTGGGCACCGCTAATCACGTCACCGCCGACCCCCGCAGTCATAACCTGTATTCCCGCTCTTCTGAGCACATCTACCGGTGCGAGAGCCTCAATCTCTTCAAATCCTTCAGCCAAAAGTACGTATATCATAGTAATTCTCCTTATTTATCGTTTTTCTTGTTTTCCTTCTTAACCGTAAGAATAAACTTAGGCAGAGCCATAAACCTTCCGATTCGGCTCGGCTGTTTACAGAGCCTGTAGAACCATTCAAGATTAAGCTTTATAAATATTTCGGGGGCACGTTTAACCGTTCCGGCAACAACATCAAGTGAACCGCCCGCACCGATGCAAAGCTTAACATTGAGCTTGTCCTTATACTTATTTATCCACTTTTCCTGTTTGGGAGCGCCGAGACACACCATAAGCAAGTCCGCATTTGATGCATTGATTTCATCAATAATTTCCGATTCGTCGCTCTCTGCGAAGTATCCGTTTCGGGTTCCCGCAATCTGAAGCCCCGGGAATTTCTCAGTCAGCTTCTTCGCCGCCTCATCGGCCACCCCCGGCTTTGAGCCGAACAAAAACACCCTTCCGCCGAAGCCGCTCATTCTCTCCATAAGTCCCATAGATAAATCAAATCCCGCCACACGCTCGGGCAGGGGCTTTCCTATTATTCTTGAGCCGTACACCACGCCTATTCCATCGGGAACACACATATCAGCCGAATTTAACACCTCCCGGAACCCGGAGTTCTCATATGCCGCCATCACTATCTCGGGATTCGGAGTATAAATCACCGAAGTTCCCTCGCTTTTAACAAGTCCTTCAGCCCTGTCAAGCGCAGCCGCCGCCGTTATATTATCGATATTTACCCCGAGAATGTTTACAACATCTCTCATAGTTATCATCACCATTCTTTTTAGCATATAGGTTTATTTTATCATATTCCCTGATATTTTGCAACAAAAAAATACGGACTTTTAAAAAGTCCGTTTAAAACAATATCGTCAAAAGTGCGTACATAACCGGAATCGTTATAACACATAACGTATGTGAAATCATCGCCATAGATGCCCCGGTGGAGGTATCGCCGCCGTAAGCCGCCGGAAACACAACGGTATTGAGACCAAGAGGCGTTCCGTAAGCAAACAGAGTGAGATACAGCGTGTTCTTATCCGCCCCGAGAAGCCTTAAAAGAAGTATAAAGGCTGTCGGAAGAACTATCAGCCTTAAAAATGTCGCTATATACACCCTTTTATTCTTTATAAGTCCGCCTATATCGTAACTTCCAATAACGAAGCCTGTAAGAATCATAGCGAGAGGTCCCATACACGCCGAACAGCTGCTTATAGTCTGGCGGACAAACAAAGGAACGCTTTCAGCAAGGCCGCTGAGGCCCAAAGCCGCACCTATAAGAATAGAGACAAAAATCGGATTGAGGAGATTTTTAAGTGCATTCTGGGTTTTCTCGCCCTTAGGGATGAGTATTATAACGCCCCATGTATAAACCGCCACATTAAGCGGAAGTATATAGAGCATATAATTATAAAGCATTGAATCGCCCATTATAGCAGGAACAATCGCGTTTCCCATAAACGAGAAGTTTCCGAATGCAAGAGCGTATTTATAAATATTTCTTCGGTACTCGTCATCGCCGGCAAAGACCTTTGAAAGCGGCAAGGCAACGGCAAGTGCAATCACAAGAGCCGCGAGGCAATATAGTATAAGCTTATACTGCTCGGTTACCGAGCGCACCGTACAATACCTCATAAACGTATTAATAATGAGCGCCGGAACAAGAAAATAGTTTTCAAGTTTTGACAAAACGGTCGCCGTGTTCTCGGGCGCAAGCTTCATTTTGTTTGCCGCAAACCCGATAATCATACACAAAAACATAACAAGCATCGGCGACAGAGTCGCCTTAAAGGTTTCAAACAATTCGGACATTCCCTTCCTTATATTACATAACCTTTGTATTATACCGCTTTTTTGTCCGAAAATCAAGCGGTATAATACAAAAAGTTCAATTTTTAACAGTCCGAATGTTTTAAAAACCAATACTGCCTTATCCGGCGGCTAAAGCTAAACGCTATTGTTTTTTTGCTGTTTCAAGCTCGCCCTCAAAGCGCTTGCTTACCTTATCGAAATCCTCATTTCCCTCGCCGTAATAGTGCTTGACCATTGCCTTTGCGTCTGCCCCGAGCTTACTGAGATTTTCGTCCGCAGTTTTGCCCCTTCCGATTACTTCAAGTCTGTGACCGGCCTCGTACATTTTCTTTGCGGCATCTTTATTATTGTCATCAACACCGTTTTTGACCTTGTCATAATTATTGCTTATGGTACTGACAAGGCCGCGGATATCGTCATTTGATACCGAATCGGGGTTAAAGCTTGTGTCGTTTTCAACCTTACCGAATTCGTCGGCCACATCTGACCAAGCATACTTTATAGCTCCACCGAAGCCTTTTACCGCATTGCCGGCTCCGTTTGCCGCGTCTTTTACCGCATTGCCGGCGCCTTCGGCAACATCCTTCGCCGCGTTACCTGCGCCGTTTGCTGCGTCCTGAACCGCATTCCCCGCTTCGTTTGCCGCATTGTTCGCATTGTTTGAACCACAGCCGGCAAGACACAGTATTAATGATGCCATAGTGATTCCAAGAAATATCTTTTTCATAAAAGATCACCTCATATTATTTTGATTATATTATGTTACGCCGCTATTATTTGTCAAAACAATATAAAATATGCAAAAAAACAAGGAATATAAAAAGCGTACCGTTACACCGATACGCTTTTTCGTTTTTGCTCTTTGCTGAATTTTAATAATCAGCCCGGAGGCCATTGAAGGTTCCTGCCTGCGAGCAGGTGAAAATGAAGGTGGCCGACAGTCTGACCGCCGTCTTTTCCACAGTTGTTTACTATTCTCCAGCCGTTTTCGGCAAAGCCCTTTTCCTTCGCGATTTTGGCCGCAGCGGAGAAAATGTGGCCCACTATCGCCGAGTTCTCATCGGTGAGGTCATTCCCCGACGCAATATGGTCTTTCGGCACAATTATAATGTGAAACGGAGCCTGTGGGTCAATATCGTTAAAGGCATAGACGTTATCGTCCTCATACACCTTTGTCGATGGAATTTCACCGTTTATAATTTTACAAAAAAGACAATCACTCATATGCTCATCCCCTTTTATTTAATCATTTCTGATACAATTTCGTCTACCTTGGCGAGTGCATCGTCAATCTTCATAGTATCTGTTCCGCCGCCCTGAGCCATATCGGGCTTACCGCCACCGCGACCGCCGCAGATTGATGTAACCTCTCTGATAATGTTTCCGCAATGCACTCCGTTCTTAACCGCCGATTTGGCCGCCATTGCTATAAAGGTGATCTTTCCATTCTTGTTCGATGCAAGAACAACCACGCCGTCTGTCATCTGTGCCTTCGCGTTATCGGCAAGAGCTTTAAGCTCGTTTACACCCATTCCGTCAAGCTGAGCCGTCAGAACGTTGACCTTTCCCAAATGGCGAACCGAAGTCATCATATTCTTTGTGCGGAGGGCGGCGAGCCTGTCGCGGAACACAATCAGAGCCTTTTCGTGCTCTTTATTATCCGCCATAAGAGCCTCGGCCTTGCTGTCAATCTCATTCTCATCCTTTATCTTAAGAGCCGCCGCAGTTCTCTTAATAAGACTGTTTTTCTCGTCTATCAGGTTAAGAACGCCGAAGCCGGTCACGCCTTCGATTCGGCGGACACCTGCCGCAACACCCGTCTCGCTGACTATCTTGAAGAGTCCGAGTCTGCCGGTTGAGCTTGCGTGCGTTCCGCCGCAAAGTTCAAGGCTGAAATCGCCCATTTTTACTACACGAACCGTGTTTCCGTACTTCTCGCTGAACAAAGCTGTTGCACCCATTTTCTTAGCCTCATCAAGGCTCTTTTCGCTACAGATAATCTCGGCATCAGTCAAAATCATATTGTTTACACTCTTCTCTACCTCGGCTATCTCAGCATCTGTCATAGCCGCAAAGTGTGAGAAGTCAAATCTCATTCTGTTTTCATCAACATAAGAGCCTGCCTGAGCAATATGGTTACCCAGGGTCTTACGCAGAGCCGACTGAAGAAGATGTGCGGCGGAGTGGTTACGTCTGATTGCTTCACGGCGCTCGGCATCTATTTCACAGGTCACTTTATCGCCGACCTTTACGCTTCCGCTTTCAACCTTGCAAAAATGCAGGAACTTTCCGTTCCTTTTCTTTGTATCAAGAACTTTAACAACAGCGCTGTCGGTCTTTATAACACCCGTATCACCAACCTGGCCGCCGCTTTCGGCATAGAACGGAGTTCTGTCAAGAACCAAAACGGCTTCACTTCCCGAGGTAACGTTCTCCGCTCTCTCGCCGTCCTTTCCTATGCCCAAAATCTCGGCTTCAAGCGTATTATGCTCGTATCCGTCAAACACGGTTGCCGCATCGATTGACGCAAAGATGTCTTCCTTCCACGCTTCGCCCTCCATATCGCCTCTTGCCGAACGTGCTCGTTCGCGCTGTTCGTCCATCAGTTTTGAAAAAGCATCCTCATCAACGGTAAAACCGCTCTCTGCAAGGATTTCCTTTGTTAAGTCAATCGGGAAGCCAAATGTGTCATAAAGCTTAAATGCACTCTCGCCCGAAAGTTCGGTCTTTCCGCTCTCTTTAAGCTCGTCAACAAAGTTGTTTAAAATGTCAATACCCTGGTCGATTGTCTCTCCGAAACGTTCTTCCTCGGTTTTGATAACCCTCTCGATATACTCAAAATTCTTTTCAAGCTCAGGGTAAGCAGTCTTTGATTCATCCGCCACAACCTTTGCCAGCTTATACAAAAATGCTTCTTTAAGGCCGAGAAGCCTTCCGTGTCTTGCGGCACGTCTTAAAAGCCTTCTCAAGACATAGCCCCTGCCCTCGTTCGACGGCAGAATTCCGTCAGACACCATAAACACTGTGCTTCTGATATGGTCGGTAATAACACGAAGCGAAATATCTGTCTTTTTGTCAACGCCGTAGGTCTTTCCTACCATCTTCGCCGCACTGTCGAGTATACGGCGGATTGTATCAACCTCGAAAATTGAGGTCACGCCCTGCATAATGCAGGCAATACGTTCAAGACCCATACCGGTATCGATGTTCGGATGTTCAAGGCGGTTGTATACGCCGTTCTCATCCTTGTCGAACTGAGTGAATACAAGGTTCCAGAACTCGACATATCTGTCACAGTCACAGCCAACGGCACAATCCGGCTTGCCGCAGCCGTATTCCTCACCCCTGTCATAATAAATCTCAGAGCAAGGGCCGCAAGGACCTGTTCCTATTTCCCAGAAATTATCCTCTTTTCCGAGAAAAACAATTCTGTCGGGCGAAACACCGACTTCCTCTGTCCATATTTTAACGGTTTCCTTGTCTTCTTCATAAACACTGACCCAAAGCCTGTCGGTCGGGATTTCAAGAACCTTTGTGATAAACTCCCATGCCCACGCTGTTGCCTCATGCTTGAAATAATCTCCGAACGAGAAGTTACCCAGCATTTCAAAAAACGTGCCGTGGCGCGAGGTAAGACCCACACACTCAATATCAGGGGTTCTAATACACTTCTGACAGGTAGTCACACGCTTCCGCGGCGGAACCTCCTTACCCAAAAAGTATGGTTTAAGCGGTGCCATACCCGCATTTATCAGCAAAAGGCTTGCATCGCCCTGCGGCACAAGCGGAAACGACGGCAATCTCAGATGCCCCTTGCTTTCAAAGAACGAGAGATATTTCTCTCTGATTTCGTTAAGTCCTAACTTTTTCATATTAGTTTCATTGCCTTTCTACCTGCAAAAATCATTCCGTTCAGTGCCGCAGGCGAGCCTCTGAATTACACATATAAAATTATTATATCACATAACTCCGTTTTAGTCAAATACGGTTATGCGGATATTTTTCGGTTACTCACCCTCGGGGAGAATTCTTTCAATTATATCCTTATAAATATTCTCCGCCTCTTTTTTCAGAATCTTCGCCGCACGCTCTGAATCGGCACGGCTTCCTATATGAATCTTAAGTTCAAGCATCGGCAGATTTGCGTCAAGCATGGTAAGAGCCGCCATATACTGATGCGGGGCGATAGGTATGACCTCGGTTGACACCGAGTTCGGGTTATACTGTTCTTCATACTTACGCTCAGAGATTTCGCTGTCAATCTTTTTTCTTATGCTCGGCGGAATTCTCTCAAAGAAAAAGGCGTTTGTTTCATCGCCCTTTTCGCTCAGCTG
The DNA here is from genome assembly GCA_902797885.1 of uncultured Ruminococcus sp. Lineage (GTDB taxonomy): Bacteria > Bacillota > Clostridia > Monoglobales > Monoglobaceae > UMGS1820. Next base: position 32,688 of record CADBUP010000055.1, on the reverse strand, counting down.
AAAGGCCCTTTCGTTCCGATAAAACTTGCTGTCTACAAACCCGTCCTCTATCAGCTCGTTAAGCATAAGCGCAAGGTCAAAATAATTCATCACCTGCTTCTCCCATGTGAGAATATCACAAAGCTCGGTCATACTTATCGGTTCAACATACTTCTTAAGCGTATATAAAATTGCAAACTTCATTTCGTCGTGTTCCAAAAACATAAAATCACCACTGGCCCTAATTCTTATACTCGTAATACGGTTTTTTGTGTTTGAAATATACGCCCACAAGTCCCGTTCCCGCGTGAGCGGTTATAACCGGCCCGATTTTGGCATAGGTTATCTTTTTCGGGTTAATCCGCTCTCTCACCATTTGTTCGACAATTTCAACCTTGTCGGGTGCATCGGAATCAAGTATCATAACCTCGTTCTCTGACGGATTATCCATCCTCTCTTCTATAAAGTCAACCAGCATTGACGTTGCCTTTTTAAGCCCGCGAACTTTTCTGAAGGCCTCAACAAGGCCGTCGTTTATCATCATAATCGGCTTTATGTCAAGAACCTTGCTTATCGCCATCGTTGTTGCCTTTATTCTTCCGCCCTTTCTCAGATAGGTCAGGTCATCAACCAAAAAATATGCCGTGTCGCGGTCATAGATTTCGTTCACGGTATCTATGATTTCCTGCTTTGACTTGCCCTCTCTCGCCATTTTTGCGGCAAGAATCACGGCATAGCCGATAATCATTGTGAACTTTCCCGAGTCTATAACGGTTATGTCATAGCCTTCGTCCCTCAACTGGCGCGCGACCATATTTGAAGTATTGTTAAGTCCGCTTCCCTTAGCCGACATAGTAATATGAATAATCTCATCCCCGGGACCGATTTCGCGGTACACGTTTTCAACCTCGACCGGACTCATCTGACCGGTCGTCGGAATTTCTGTGCAGTGCTCGACTATCTCATAAAAATCCTCGGCCGACATATTAATGTCCGCAACAATCTGCTTTCCGTCAACATTTATCATAAACGGAATAATCTTTATATCAAACTCTTCAGCAATCTCCTTCGGAATATCCGCGGCTCTGTCAGTTACTATTCGTACCATGAAGCTCACCCTCTCTCTCTAAATTCTCAAAGCCCGTCTGTCTTAAAACCTCGTATGCAATTATCGCAACGGAATTCGACAGATTCAGCGACCGTTTATTTTCTTTCATAGGAATCCTTATACAGCTGGAATAATTTTCAGCGAGGAGCGACTCAGGCAGGCCTTTTGTTTCCTTTCCGAAAACAAGGAACACCTCGCCGTTATCAAACTTCCCATAATCCACATCGCTGTATGTATTCTTCGCCTTTGTTGTGCAGTAAAAAAAGTGTCCGTCGGGATAGGCTGCCTTTACCTCATCAAATGACCGGTATTCGTGAAGTTCAAGCTCATCCCAATAATCAAGACCCGCACGCCGAACCTGTTTCTCGCTTATATCAAACCCAAGCGGATGAACCAGATGAAGCGGCACCCCGATAACCGAACAGGTTCTTGAAATGTTACCCGTGTTCGCAGGGATTTCGGGTTCTACCAATACTATATGTAATTTCAATTTTATATCCTCCGTCATTATGCCCAGAACTTCCGGTCAAGCGAACGATAGCGTATCGCCTCGGCTATATTCTCTTTGGCTATTTTCTCGTTTCCCGAAAGATCGGCAATTGTTCTCGCAACCTTTAAAATCCTGTTATGCGCTCTCGCACTCAGTCCGAGCATCTCAAACGCATTTTTGAGCAGCTCTGAGCTGTCCTCGTCAAGCACGCACACTTCATCAATCATAGCCGCCGTAAGACAGCTGTTTGAGTATATACCCGTTCCGGAATAGCGTTTGAGCTGAATCTCTCTCGCCTTGTCCACACGGCGCTTTATCTCGGACGACGGCTCGGCCGTACTCTTCCTACCTAAGTCGTCATAGTCCACCGCGGGGACCTCGATGTGCAAGTCGATTCTGTCAAGAAGCGGCCCGCTTATCTTTGAAAGATAGCTGCTTATCTTGCTCGCAGAGCAAGAGCAATCATGATTCTTATCCCCGTAATATCCGCACGGACAAGGATTCATCGAAGCGACAAGCATTATGTTGCACGGATACGAGTATGTTCCGCCCGCGCGGGTGATTGTGACCGTTCCGTCCTCAAGCGGCTGACGCATTACCTCAAGCGCATCCTTTCGGAACTCGGGCAGCTCATCCAAAAACAGGATTCCGTGATGCGCAAGGCTTATTTCGCCCGGTTTGGGAATACCGCTTCCTCCGCCGGTAAGTCCGACCGCAGAAACCGTATGATGCGGACTTCTGAACGGGCGGCTGACCACCATCGGCATATTTTTAGGAAGCCGCCCCGCGATACTATGTACCTTTGTGACCTCAAGCGCCTCATCAAACGTCATCGAGGGAAGTATCGAAGGGATTCTCTGCGCAAGCATCGTCTTTCCCGACCCGGGAGGGCCTATCATCAATATATTATGACCGCCTGCTGCGGCTATCTCCAAAGCACGTTTTGCACTTTCCTGACCCTTTACATCCGAAAAATCAGGAAGTTCATCCGTTGCCTGTTCAAAAAGCGCGCGGGCATTCACCTTAGTCGGAAGAATAGGTTCCTCACCCGTAAAGTGCCTTATCAGTGCAGATATACTCTCAACACCGAAAACGTCTATGCCCTCGACCACAGCGGCCTCTTTTGCGTTCCCGATGGGAACGAAAAGCTGTTTCGCTCCGTTCTGATACGCTGTGATGGCCATAGGAAGAGCGCCCTTTACTCCGCGAAGCGTTCCGTCAAGCGAAAGCTCGCCGAAAAAGCACATCTTATCCATATCATGAACAAAAACCTGTTCGCTTGAAGCGAGAATTCCGACCGCAATGGGCAAGTCAAGACAGGTGCCCTCCTTCTTCACATCAGCAGGGGCAAGGTTTATGAGTATTCTCTTTCCCGGAATCATCAATCCGGAATTCTTCAGCGCCGAGCGGATTCTTTCTTTTGATTCGCGAACCGCTGTGTCGGGCATCCCGACAACCTCCCATTGAGGAATGCCGTTGCTTATATCGGTTTCGACCCCTATATAGTATCCGTCGATTCCCGACAGACCCACGCTGTTAATCTTGGTAATCATCTTAAATTTATCACTCCCGGTTTAAACGCTTTATCCTGTTTGTGTGCTCCTTTTCGGCAAAGTATCCATCCCGTATAATCGGCTCAAACAAGACGCCGTGACGTATCGGCATACGGGGATATTTCACCGTCAGTTCTATCGCCTTGGCCAAAAAGTCAACCGCAAGGTTCGCCGCATTCACCACGCTGTAACCGCTGAGCCGGGCGCCGGTGAACACACTTGTCAAAAGGTCGCCCGTTCCGTGAAACGGCCGCGACACATAGCCACAGTCAATCTTATAAAACTCATCACCGTCACAGACAGCCACACACATTGTATCGGGCGATTCCATAACGCTTGTGATTAAAACCGACTTTGCCCCGAGACCAATAAGCCCATTCAAAATTTCAACAAGCTCCGCGTCTGTCAGCGGCGACGTTGGGTACTCGCGTTCAAGCAGGAGGCAAGCCTCGGTCAGATTCGGCGTAATAGTGTCAGCTATCTCACACAGTTCGCGCATCCCGCCGATTAGTTCGGTCATTCTGTCCGAATACACCGTCTTGACATCAAGAAGCGCATTGTCGCCGAGGACGGGGTCAACTATCGCCAGCGCGCCGACCTTTTTTTGATTAAGCATAAATCTTTTGGTTATGTCAATCTGCCTTGCCGAACTCATATATCCGCTGTAAACCGCGTCAAATTCAAGACCGATTTCTTCCCAATGCGCAATAATTTTTTCCATCTCATCAGTCAGGTCAAGCAGGGTATAGTCCTTAAACTCATATGTATGAGTTGACAAAACCGCGGTCGGAAGAGGACAGACCTCGATTCCCATAGCGGACATCGCGGGTATTGCCTCGGTCAGCGACACCCTTCCGAACCCGGACATATCCTGCACCACCGCCGCACGCGGAATAATCTTATCGTTTTCGTTTTTATTCTGTATCATATGTCAGCAACTCCAATTCATCGGTTGTCAGTTCTCTTATTTCGCCCTCACTTAAATTTCCGTCAAGCAAAAGTCTATTCATCGCGATACGTTTAAGGTGCGTTACCTCTCGGCCGCGGCTTTTAAACATTCGCTTGATTTGATGAAACTTTCCTTCAAAAATGGTCACTTTTGAAAGGCTCTTGTTCTCCGCCGCTGAGATTATTTCAAGTCTTGACGGCTTTGTAATAAAGTCGCCTAAATCCATTCCTGACTCAAACGCCTTAACGTCCTCATCGGACAGCGCACCGTCAACCTCCGCGAGATAGGTTTTCGGAATGTGCCTTGCGGGGCTGAGCAGGCGGTGAGCCAAACCGCCGTCGTTTGTCAGAATACAAAGCCCGACCGTATCTATGTCAAGCCTTCCTATCGGGAAAACGTCAAAATGTTTAAATTCGGATGGAACAAAGTCGGTGACCACCGTTTTGTATCTGTCCTGCGTTGCCGAAAGGCAGTTTTCAGGCTTGTTCAGCATAAGGTAAACATATTTTTTATACCCGATAGGTTCGCCGTTTAAATACACCTCTGCCGATTTTTCATCTATCTTAGTATCCGGCGAAATTTTATCAAGGCCGATAACGCGCACCGCGCCCGACCTTATCAGCTTTTTAACTTCGCTTCTCGTTCCCGTGCCGCAGTCAGCAAGGAATTTATCAAGCCGCATAGGCGCGCCTTCCTTCTATATTATTATCAGCGACAGAGTTTGGCTTCTCTCTGCCGTTTAAATACAATATATTAGTATTCTACCATAAACAATAAATAATTTCCATAGCAAAATGAAAATTTTTTTAAATATTTTTAAAGTGCATGTATTTTTTTGTAAATTCTATGTTAAATGCGATAAATTGCTTGACTTTTTCGTACTTTAAGCGTATAATACAAAAATGAATTCAGAGATTGAAGAATTGGAGGGTGGCGGAATTGCAGAAGAGCGGTCTTATAGCTCAAAACAAAAAGGCGTATCATGATTACTTTGTCGATGATGAGTTGGAAGCGGGAATAGAGCTGGTCGGCACCGAGGTTAAATCCGTTCGTCTCGGCCGCGTCAACCTAAAAGACAGTTATATTTCCTGCAAGACAGGTGAAGCAATCCTGATAGGTATGCACATCAGTCCGTATGAACAGGGAAGCATCTATAACCATGAACCCTTGCGGCCGCGGCGGCTTCTTCTTCATAAAAAAGAGATAAATAAGCTTATCGGTCTTACCTCACAGGAGGGGCTCACGCTTATTCCCTTAAAGCTTTATTTTAAGGGTCAGTATGTCAAGCTTTCAATCGGAATTTGCAGAGGTAAAAAGAATTACGATAAGCGTGCCGCTCTTGCGGATCGCGACGCAAAGCGAAATATGGACAGAGCGATTAAAGAAAGATATAGATAATCTTATGATAAATTAAAGAAAGGAATGTATAAATATGATAAACAATGTGATAAATATTAATGTTGATTATACAGAAATGGGAGTAAAACCGTCACCGAGACAGACAACCCTTACCACATATATTTTGGATAAGGGAAACATTATGGACAGCGGCGGCATAAAGCGTCCGGCGGTTATAGTATGTCCGGGCGGCGCATATAGCTTTACATCACCGCGTGAGGCTGAGCCTATTGCGCTTAAATACTGTGCGGCGGGATTTCATGCCTTTGTGCTTGACTATTCAATCGAACCGTCCTCGTGGCCTGCGGCAACCTGTGAGCTTTCAAAGGCGGTTTCGTATGTACGAAAAATCGCCGATGAAAATAATATAGACAGCAACAAAATTTTTGTTGCCGGTTTCTCTGCGGGCGGCCATCTTGTTGCAAGTCTCGGCGTACATTGGAATCACCCCGATGTTATTAAATATTCGGGTGTAGAAGACGGTTCAAACAGACCAAACGGCATTATCCTCGGTTATCCGGTTATAACGGGCGAGGAGGGAAGAACCCATCAGGGTACAATAGATAACTTTGTTGCCGGAAGGGAAAGCGTAAAGCCCCTTGCTTGGCTCGAAAACTATGTTACGGAAAAAACACCGCAGACTTTTATATGGCACACATTTACGGATAATTGCGTGCCGGTTATAAGTTCGCTTCGCTTTGCCAACGCTCTCGAAGCACATAATGTTAAGTTTGAGATGCATATTTATCCAAATGGCGGTCACGGACTTTCAACCGGCGACTATATCACCTGTGCACCGGGCACCGGTATGCCGTGCGTTACCAACTGGATTGATATGTCGGTTCGCTGGATTAACGAATTTGAAAATTAAAAAATATTTTGCGGAAGCGGCAATTTCCCGCCGTTTCCGCGGCCTATAAAATATATGGGGATGTAAAGGCTTCGACGGGGTCGCGGAGACTCAGGGAGCGAGCCGCAGCGGGTACTGCGTTAAAAACCCAACTTTTTAAAATTAAACGCTAACAATAATTTAGCTTACGCTGCCTAATTAACGCAGCTGCCTTCCTGCGGTTACCGCGCCCGCAGAGCAAGGTATCATCCAAGCGGTGAACGTGAGCGGGGAAAGCTTTGACCCCGCCATGAACCTATGAAGCTACCGTCATCTCAGGCTTGCTTGTGAGCCTGAGATGTTCGGGAATATCAATCACAAGCTACGCTCGTAGCGCCCTGTGGGGACGCTTCTTCGGACAGGGGTTCAATTCCCCTCATCTCCACCAAAATCAAGAAAACCGCCTAAAACAGGCGGTTTTTGATTTTCATACACGATTTTTTAAAATAGTTCAATTCCCAAATACGTTTTGTAACAGAAATATGTTGCTTCCTTTTGAATCAGGTACAATGTCTGAAGTTTTTGTCTGTACAAAGTCTTGCCGCAACCAATCCGAGAGGAAGGGCGATGACAATTAAAATCGCTTTGGTCAGCCAAAGCGACCCCGTACCTATATCATTTAATCCAATGTTATAAATACCCCTGTACATAAACAACCCGGGAACCATAATAACAATCGACGGTACGGTAAGCGAAATTCTCGGAAAACCGATTTTCTTTTTTACGATAGATGCTATACACCCCGCACAGAATGCGCCGACAAATGCCGCGACTCCGACCGGAAAATTCAGAAGGTCAATCAGCTCAAGTCTGAGCGTGTTTGAAATCATTCCGATGAGGCCGGCGGTAAGCGCCATCTTTCTCGGACTGTTAAACATAATTGAGAAATTATACACTCCGAAAAAGCTTGCAATAATGCGCAGAATAATCATCATACCTGTTTCAATCCGAAGTTCCTGAAAATCCGCAGGCTGAAATTTAAAAATCATCGCGGTCACCCAACCGGTAAGAGTTGCAACGGTAATAATCAACAAAGCGTACATAGTCCGCTCCAAGCCCGAGCGCATATCAAGCTTTGACATATCTATTCCGCCGGTAATCAGCGGGAATCCCGGTATAACAAAAAGCATTGCACAAATATATCCGGCCTGATGAACCTCGGAGACATTTAAAAATGTCTGTGACAACAAAATTGCCAAAACATATACTATACACGCCACAGCAACGCTGACGCCTACATTGGCAAACAGAGAAAGTTTCCTGCCAATCATTTTATTTCTGACAAAGTTCCCGGCTCCCGCTCCGAAGAACGCACAAATCATTTCAACAATTCCGCCGCCCAGAAGGAAGGTAAACGCTCCGCACGCGATAGCGGCCGCAAGCCCCTGTTGTATCGCGTTGTAGTTTGCCGGCTTGCTCTGTATTCGGTCAAGAATTTTGTGAAAATGATCAACCGAATATACATTGGCAAGTTTCGAAAAATCTTTCAAGAACAATTCAAGCTCCATCAGCCTATCCGTATTGACGCCGGAGGTCGGAAGCGAAAAAGATTGAGTATATGTATCGTCTCCTTCGACGCACGTCCAAGTGATGGAAAGCAAGCCGATGTCGGCTGAACACGAAAGCCCCAGGCTTCTGGCTATGCTGTTCATTGAATTTCTGACGCGCCACGCTCCGGTACCGACAGAGAGCATCATTATACCAAGCCTTCCGACAAGAGTTGCCTTCTCTTTAAGGGTTGCTTCAACAGCGGGGACGCTATCGTCCGACACAATAATTTCATGCCAGTTAACAGCCATATGCTGTTTTCTTATTTTTGACATCTAATCATTCACCTCAAATTCGCGCCGCCGCAAAAAAGTGCCCTTGCGGCAGCCCGGATTAATTTTCTCACACAGTATTTTATGATAGCACATTCTGCCGAAAAATGCAACCCAAAAATAGTTCAAATTTTTGATTTTTTAAAGGGCTATAATAGCATATGTTTATATTTCGTGCACATTTTACACCCGGAACTTTACAACAAAAAAATCGAGGATTTTCACCCTCGATTTTTAGTAAGGCTTTTTATGATTTGCCCCAATCAGTACCCGTATCCGTATCTTGCTCTCGCTTCGGCTATGGATTTTTCCGCATTCGACCTGTTTTTGACAGCGTTCGCTTGACTTTCCTCAAGCTCTGCGTCAAGAAGACTTCTGTAATATTCCAGATAAATCTTTTGCTGCTCGTTATTTAAAACACGAGCGTTGTTCTCAAGATTATTTTCAGATCGCTTTTGCGTGTTAAAGATTTCATTCCAAAAGCTGTCGCGCTGCCCGCTGTCATACTTCTGCTTGTTGAATAAATTTTCCCAGTCAGACTTATTTGCGGTTTGTTCCCTGTCAAACGCATCTTTATCGCGCTGAACGACCGATGAACTCGATGTGTTAACATTCTTCCTTGTCTGATTATTCGCGGCGGACGCCTTTTGATACGCACTATCATAAGCGTCAAGCATCTGAGTGACAAGGTTTAAATCAGTTTGGTATTTGTCGCTATAGCGGTCATAAGCATCCGATGCAAGCTGCGGAATCACGTCCGAAAGCTTTTTGGCGTAATACTGATTTGCCTGCGCTCCGGCGGTGACCGCCGCCGAATTGGTATAACCGCCGGTAAGTGCCGAGTAATTTGCCATGGCATTCTTGCTTGCCCGGTCGCCCTCGGTCAGATACTTTTGTTTATATGCCGCATACACGGGGTCATCGTCGGGATTATATGAAAAATCCTTTCGGTTTGCAATATCATTAAGCTTATTCCATATATTCGACATATACTGTTCATTGTATTTTTTCAGCACTGAATTCGGCGATTTTACGCCTGTCCGCTCCGCAAGGCTCGATGTCAGTTCATCCACATCGCTTTGCCGCGCCCATGCCTTTCCGTAATCATCTATATATAGAGTGTTAAGCGGAACTCCGCCAATCATAACCGCACCGTTACCATAGCTGAGCGAATCTGCCGTTAAGCCTAAATCACCCGCCTTTGCGGCGTAAGCATCGCTGACCCTTACAACCGGGTCGGATGAGTTCTTGTAAAAATCAACCACACTCCGCTGAATTTCGGACTTCGGGGCATATGACCTGCCTGCCGCCTCGTCCATATAAGAAGGCTTCATAAAATTTCTCCCGTTAAGGGTGACCGTTCCCGTCTTTTCGTTATAACTTATTTTGTCATCCGAAAAACCCATTTTGTTTAGCGTCGTTCTTATTCCGACCTGCCCGTCGGGAACGGAATTTTGTTGCTTTTCTTTTTTGTTTTTAATGTTATCCATAAATTCTCCCTCCGTTGTGACTTGTAATTTCAATATCATGTATAACCGCGCCGCCCGAACCCAACAGCATAATGCGGAAGCTGTCGCACTTGCGGAATCTGACGGGGATGCGATAGACCGAGAATCCTCTTCCGCCGCGGACGGTTCCGCAGGAAATAAAATCTCCGCCGTCCGCCGAAACCGAAACCTCAATCTTCGCATCGTTCTTTAAATCCATCCTAATCCATAAGCATGAAACACCTTTATAATCAATCGCGTCATAGGTAAACCTTTTTGATACAAAGCACCACTCAAAAGGCTCTGAGCCGCCGTTCATCTTCCACATCTTTCCGTCAGCAATACCATACACGCTTCCGTTAAATGTACAGAAACCCGAAAACGGTGTATCGTCCTCGCGCACCCATATATCGGATTCAGGAGTGTAAACCAGCACATCAAAGGTGCCGTTATCGCGTTTAGCGGCAGCATAATAATGTTTTCCATCGGTTCCCGCCGCGCAGGAGGAATAATTGAATTTGAGCTGCGGCGAAATATCATACGGCTCGCCGCCGCTGTAAGCGCGAAATCCATCCTGTGCCAGATAATACAACACCCCGCCTATTTCACAAATGCTTTTGCCATCGATACATCCGCCGAAGGTTTGCTTGGGAATTGAGAAATTAACCGGCGCATCGCCGTAAATATGATGAATATACCCACGTTTAAACGCCACCACCGCGGTACGATAGCTGCAGATTCCCGTGAATCCGCCTCCGGTTGCTATATAGCTGTACCAGCTGTCATCATTGAGTCCTTGGAAGGAGTTAAAGTTTGTACAGTCACCGAGCTTTGAGGCGTATATATATTCGCCCGATACAGCGGTTCCCCACAGACGATTGTTATGAACACAAATATGGTTCATATCGGGTATCGCCGATTTGACAGTAATATATCCGCCTTCGGTTGTGTTTTTAAACAACGCCCTCCCTCCGTTTTTGTTGTAAAGCAAGAGGTCAAGCCTGTTGCTTGACACCTTGTCAACGACCGCGCTTATAATGTCATCAGTAGCCGCAGTATCCTTTCTGCTTTGCAGATGTTTTGTGTTGTTATGCACAGTTGTACACCCCTCGATAACCACGCTGTCCCCGGGCACAAACGATAGGTCAAAGCTTCCTGCACCGCTGATATATGCGGAATAGCTTCCGCTTACCTCATCATATGACGAATAAAATGAGGCGTTGTTAAATTTAGACGATTTCTCCATTGACGTCAGCTCTGTTGCAATATTTCCCGTTTTGGAATCGGGAATATAATCATAGAACTTCTTATCCGGGAAAATGCAAATTTTTCCGTTAAAATCCGCAATCGATTTTTCTGAGGCGGTAAGAGTTCCGCCTATTTGCGTTCCGTTGTAATAGAATTTTGTGCCTATTACACCGGTGAAGGAGTTTAAGTCGCCGTCACTATATTCCGGAGCGCATATTTCGGAGGCGTTCGGAACATCCGCAATCTTACGCCTTCCTTCTCTCGGCGTCAGCGCCGGCATAGCGGAAGATGACATATTTGTCATATCCGTAAGCGACATATCGGAAATTTTATCGCGTCTGTCGAGTCCGCCGAATACCTTGATTTGAACTCTGTTGCTCTCTTTTACATCTAATTTAGGTAAAATCATTTCTCAATCCTCCCTGCCGTCTGTCAGACAATACTGAAGTTCCTGAAGCAAGCCAGTGTTGTCAGCGGACTGCGTGTTTTATATTCTCGCCGCATATTTTCAAAAAGGCAGTTATACTGTGTCATATGAGCGTTATAACCCACATAATCGTGCTGATACATTGCCATCTTTGCCAATATGTATTCTATATACATTCCGTCATAGGGCGCCTCGTCAATCTCTGTCAAATCATCGATTACCCTTCGGATTGCAAGCTTCGCAGCGGTTTGCGGCGGAGCCGCGTCGGAATTCAGAATAATTTTATCAAGCTGTACCTCCACAACATATGCAGACTCAGCATTATCCCAGTCAGGTTCACTTTTAAGGTCATCAAGCGCCGCAATTTCAATTTTATCTCCCTCGCGGAAGGGTGCAAGTTCAATTTCGATTGTGTCACCGCCCGTGTTGAACTCACCGCGGATATCGGGATACCGTATTTTTTCGGGCATCTTAAGATACACTATCTTGAGCTTTTTAGGCTGAGAATACGAAATACCGCTTTCCGTTTTGTCAATAAACGACCGAAAATCCTGCTTGTCCATTCTTTGATTTCCGACATAAACCGTCTCGATTCTTTCAAACGGAAAATCATCAGGTAAGAGAAGCTCTCCGTGATTATCTATTTCAGTTTGAATCATATCATACACCTTGATAACACTTCGCCGAATCTCTGCCGTAACTTCATCGCACCACATAAGCTTTTCTTCAATGGTGTAATGATTCGGACAGAGGGCATCGGCGCTTTCAATAGCCCTCATAACTTCCATGATTATCCTTTCAGGCTGTCCATATATGCCTGAGCGTCAAGCTCCTGCAGATGGCTGCGTTCGAGCACAAGTGCAACCTTGCGCGGAACCGAAACCTGAACTCCTCTCTGTATCTGATAGTTGACGCCGTTTACAGTAACGGTAACGTCATCCTTGTACTTTGCGTTATCCTTAATCAGCATAACCGGTACCGGCTCTTCATAAAACTTTTCCAAAGCGGCGGTATTTTGTTTTGTTGTTGCCTTAGTCATAATATAAAATCTCCTTTCCTTTTGCCTTAGACGGCGGAGAAATCCGCCGCCTAATATGCCTAATATGATTGATAACTATGAATTAATAGCTGCAGGTTGTTTCAACGCGAACCATAAACTCGGGTGAAAGAATCTCAGCGGTCTGAGTTGCCTTCCAGCCCACAGTACTTCTCTGATCGAGCGGGTCGCCTGTTCCGGCGCTTCCCTTCTGCTTGAGAATAGTTTCAAGGCCGCCGCCGGTAATATTTGTTACACCGTATGCGTTCTGACCGATAAACAGAGTTGAATAAATATCTCTGCCGTCCTTACCGGCGCCGGCAGGATAAATGATGTCGTCAGCAACAATGCTTTTGTCGAGAGTTTCGTTTACAGTTATTTTAGCTGAGCCGGCCGCACCTTTTGTCGCTGATTTGATTGAATAGTCAAAGCCTTTAATCTGAATACTTCTGCCGACAAGGGCTGTTGCGTCTGCCTGCTCAAGATCTTCTTTAAGAGTAATAGCGCCGTCCGCGCCGACGGAGGCGATAGAAAGTGATTTTGCATCGCCCTTGGCAAGAGTAGCCGCATTTCTTAAATCCTTAGCACGGAATATTTTCGCTTCGGTTGATTCAAAGAACACAACGCCGTGAATCTTACCGATAGCGCCCTTGTACCAGTCATCAGGGTCAACATTCTGCTTTACTGCCTTCCATTCGGGGTCGTTGGTTAGGTCGTTCGCAACATCCGGATGAATGATTGCTACGAAACAGCCATCCTTGAAGGGGCTTGCATTGTTACGTTTGAGTGTTGCTACGGCTCTTTTTACTGCGGCAACCGAAAGATAGTCGTTATCTTCATATTTGGTCTGACCGCCGACAAGTACGTTTCTGTCCGCCTTGCCGTTACCGTACTGAACATTGGTACCCGCGTTGATTTTCTCGCGGATAACGGTATCGAGCGTACGTCCTGCCTGATCGCCGAGAACAGCCTGTGTTTCGGATATAACCGAATCGATTGAAGATAAAGTCAGCATATCCGAAAGAGTGATATAGTCGCCGTACTGTTCAACCGTGGATTCAACCGTTGTCACGTTAAGCGCGTTTCCCTTTGGTGTTACGCCCTCGCTGAGCGGAACAAGCGCCTTTTCAAGCGGGCTGAACTTTCTGAATTCGATAGACTTTCCGTTTCCTGCCGGGATAGGCTTTTTCTGTCCGAACTGAGCGTGAACAAGCTTCGGTGAAGCAAAGTGAATAAGCTCTCTGTCATAATAGGTTTTCATCTCGGGTGTTAAGTTGTTCCCGACGTTGTTTGTTGTTGTAGTCTGAGTATTGTAATCTATGCTCATATTAAAAATCCTTTCTTATTTTATATTAGTAGTTGTTAGTTCGTATAAGCCGGTTAAGAACACCGGTAGGTTAAAAACTGATTTTTTCACCGTTGCGGACTCTTTCGATTATTGCGTCGATTTCTTTGTCCGACATATCCTTAGGGTTTTTCTTGACAACGGCAGGACTGTTCTTGCCCGTTCCGTTCTCAAAAATTCTGTTCCTGCGAACCGCCGCACGGTTCATCGAGCTTGAAACGGCATTTTTGATAATCTCATCAAGGTGAACAAGGATGTATGCATCTTCAACTGATATTCCGTTTTTAAATACATACTCTACAAACTTAGGATTCTGCAATTCTGTTTTCATATCGAAATCCGGGTTTTTCTGCATAAATTCATGGCACTGCGCGTTAAGCTCTTCGATTCTTGCGTTGACATCGGCGTTCGGAATGCCGTTTGCACCCCCTATGGTATCTGACATTGAATAAGGCTCCTGCCCTCCTTGAATGTTTGCAGCCTGATTCATATTTTTCAAGCCGCCGTTTGACATTTCGCCGTCTGCCGGAAGCATATCCGCTTCACTGCGGCGTTTGGTTGTGTTAAAGTTAAACATTTAAAACTCCTCTCCGCTTTTTAAAAAGCAAATTTATTTTGTACCGAGGTTCCTATAAGATTATGTGCACCTCCTCTGTACACGAATATAATACCTCGGATTGAAGTGTCATAGAATGCCAACGAAAAAATTAATTTTCCATAGCCGAAAATGAGTCGAATAACATAATTTTATTAAATGAGTTTATGTAACAGGTTTTTAATTTGAAATTTTCGTAAAAGTGTGTTATAATTAAAATATCTATGTTTTGTAATAGATGTATTAAAACAAAATATGAATTCATAAACTGTACAAAAGGGATTGTCCTTATTACTTACAATCCGGGAAAGGAATGATTATACTTTATGAAGAAAAACAGAACTTTTGCGTTGAGAATGTTAATTCTTGTTCTCTGCGCGGCAATAGAGGCGGCGGTGTTTTACGCGCCGTCAGATACAGAGGTCAGGGCGGCTGATAATACCGAGCTCCGCGGCATATGGGTTTCGACCGTTGCGAACATCGACTACCCGAGCACTCAGACCACCGACTCAAACGTGTTAAAAAGCCAGCTCATACAGGTGCTTGATAATTGTAAGGATATGGGCTTTAATGCTGTGTTCTTTCAGGTTAGACCCTGCGGTGACGCATTTTATAAATCGTCAATATTTCCGTGGTCAAAGTACCTCACGGGAACTCAGGGTCTCGCCCCCGATGACGATTTTGACCCGCTTGAATTTGCGGTGACCGAAGCTCATAACCGCGGAATGCAGCTTCACGCATGGATTAATCCATACAGAATAACGAATAACCCTGCCGATAATCAGTACCTCGCAAAGAGCAATCCGGCGGTTTTAAATCCCGGCCTTGTTATGACCGACAGTGACGGAAAGATGTACTATAATCCGGGCGACAGCGGTTCGATTGACCTCATAGTGAGAGGTGCGGCTGAGATTGCCGAAAACTATGATGTAGACGGAATACATATGGATGATTATTTCTATCCGTCAAGCGACTTCAACGACGATACCACATATTCGTTCCATAAAGATGAGTATCCGAACAAGGCCGACTGGAGACGTGCCAATGTTGATAAACTTGTCGAAACAATGAACGAAAAACTTCATAGCATCAAGCCCGAAATTCAGTTCGGTATAAGTCCGAGAGGAATCTGGGCAAACAAAAGCGATATGGCCGAGGGAAGTGATACCCGCGGCGGCGGCTCATACACCGCGATATATGCCGACTCGCGTAAATGGGTAAAGGAAGGCTGGGTCGACTATATAATGCCACAGATTTATTGGAATATAGGCTATGAAATTGCCGATTATACCACACTTTGTAACTGGTGGTCAGACGTGGTAAGGGGCACGGGTGTTAAGCTTTATATAGGCGAGGCGGCATATCGAACAACGTCAAGCTCAATCCCGGCATGGACGGGCGAAAGCGGAACAAACGAGATTCGCACGCATATACTCGATGGAAGGAATAACCCCGAAATCGGCGGATATTGTTGCTTTACCTATAACACATTTTTAAAGAATCGCTCGATATATGCCCTAATGCAAGAGATGAACAGCGAAGCGGCAAACGCTCCGCAGGGGGCTGTTCGTGCAAATAGCGACAGCGCAGGCGCAAATAATCAGACTTCCGACAACAGCGGTGACAACGCCGCCCCGTCTGAGGGCGGAAGCTTATCATCAAACGATAATACTTCTTCGACGCCATCGGATAAATATGTCAATAAGTTTAAGGATATGAATGACTATTGGTGGGCGATGGACGCGGTAAACGACCTTGCCTCACGAGGAATCATCAAGGGCAGAAGCGAAACCGAATTCGACCCCGACTCGCTCATTACCAGAGCAGACAACACAGTTCTGCTTCTGAGAGTTCTGGGAAAGACAGCGGCGTTTACCGATAACTTTGACGATGTTTACCCGGGAAAGTATTACTATAACGAAATCGGAATGGCAAAGGCTCTGGGGATAGCCTCGGGAGTTGGCGATAACTGCTTTGACCCCGACGCAACAATCCGCCGCGAGGATATGGCGACGCTTGCGTACCGCGTTCTGACCCGTGAAAAGCTTCTGACAACAATCCCGAATACCGCGGTGCTCAATAACTTCACCGATTCGGATGATATATATTTCTATGCCCGCGAAGCAATGGCGGCGTGTGTCGATAAAAAGCTGATGGGCGGATACGGAGACGGAACAATCAAGCCTAAGGGCTATGCAACGCGTGTTGAGGTTGCTCTGTTCATATACCGTATATCACAGCTTATAAATAATTAAACTGTGAAATTTTAATATAATGCTTGAATTTATATCAAGGATATATTATAATAGAAAATATGCTAACAGAATATTCGGCTGATATGCTCGAGAAAGGTTGATAAATATGCAAAATACAGAAAAAACAATGGAGAAAATAGTGGCGCTGTGTAAGGGCAGAGGCTTTATATACCCCGGCTCGGAAATATACGGCGGCCTTGCGAATACGTGGGATTACGGCCCGTTGGGCGTTGAATTTAAAAATAACGTTAAACGCGCATGGTGGAAGAAGTTCATTCAGGAAAGTCCCTATAACGTTGGCCTTGACGCGGCGATTCTGATGAACCCGAAAACATGGGTTGCGTCGGGTCACGTCGGCGGATTTTCAGACCCTCTTATGGATTGTAAGGAGTGTAAGGCGCGTTTCCGTGCGGACAAGCTTATCGAAGACGCGGCGGGCGTTTCGGCTGACGGCTGGTCAGATGAAAAGATGATGAAGTATATAGAGGATAACAATATCTGCTGCCCTGAGTGCGGAAAGCACAACTTCACCGACATCCGAAAGTTTAATCTTATGTTCAAGACCTTCCAGGGCGTAACAGAGGACAGTAAGAACGAAATATACCTCCGCCCCGAAACCGCTCAGGGTATCTTTGTAAACTTCAAGAGCGTACAGCGTACTTCAAGGAAGAAGATTCCTTTCGGAATCGGCCAGGTGGGAAAATCCTTCAGAAATGAAATAACACCGGGTAACTTCACCTTCAGAACCCGTGAGTTTGAACAGATGGAGCTTGAATTTTTCTGCAAGCCGGGAACAGACCTTGAATGGTTTGGCTATTGGAAGGACTATTGCAAGAATTTCCTCCTTTCTCTCGGAATTTCAGAGGAGAATATCAAGCTTCGTGACCACGAGAAGGAGGAACTTTCGCATTACAGCAATGCGACAACGGATATTGAATTTATGTTCCCGTTCGGCTGGGGCGAGCTTTGGGGAATAGCTGACAGAACCGATTTCGACTTGAAACAGCACAGTCAGTTCAGCGGCGAGAAGATGGAATATAATGACCCCGAAACCGGCGAAAAGTATATTCCGTATTGTATCGAGCCGTCACTCGGCGCCGATCGTGTTGCTCTCGCCTTTTTGGTTGAAGCGTATGACGAGGAGGTTGTTGACCCCGAAAAGAATGATGTGCGTACGGTTATGCATTTCCATCCGGCTCTTGCACCGATTAAAGCGGCGATTCTTCCTTTGTCAAAGAAGCTTTCGGATAAGGCGCGTGAAGTTTATACAATGCTTTCTTCGGAATTTATGTGCGAATATGACGAAGCGGGAAGCATAGGTAAGCGTTATCGCAGACAGGATGAAATCGGAACACCGTTCTGCATCACATATGATTTTGATTCCGAGGAGGACGGAAGTGTAACAATCCGTCACCGCGACACAATGGAACAGGAGAGAGTCAAGATTGACGACCTTGTTGAGTATATAAGAAAAGGTATAAAGTTCTGATTATGAAAATGAGTGAGATAACGGGTCACGAAGGGGTTAAGAAGCTGCTCCGCGGCATAATTTCAAGCGGACATATAGGCCATGCCTATATATTCGAGGGCGCAGAGGGCATAGGAAGGCTTTCGCTCGCCAAGGCTTTCGCTGAGGAGCTTTCGGGCGGATTTTCCGCGGAAAATAATCCCGACATAATTGTTGTAACAAATGAGCTTTATGACCCGTCTAAGAAACAGAAGAATGTTTTGATTGACACCGTTCGTGCAATGAAGGCGGATATTTATATCAAGCCTTACCACTCGGACAGGAAGGTCTATATCATTCCGAATTCCGACACAATGCAGGAACCGGCTCAAAACAGCCTTCTGAAAATATTTGAAGAACCGCCCGAATATTGTACGGTAGTACTGATAGCGGCAAACGCAAACGCCCTTCTTCAGACAATACGCTCCCGTGCGGCAATGATAAGAATTCACCCTCTACCGCGTAAAACGGTTGAAGGTTATCTTATAGAAAAGGGCCTTGCCGACCCCGCCCACGCTGAGGTTATCTCCGCTATGAGTGGCGGAAGCATAGGAAAAGCGATAAATTTTTCGGCGGATGAGGACGCGATTGCCCTGCGCGAAACTGTGATTAGTCACTTAATCAACATTTGCGGAAGCGGTGCGAGGCCGCTTTATGACTTTATAAAGTTCTTGAAGCAGAGCAATTCGGATATTTCGACCGTTATCGATATAATGATAAGCTGGTCAGAGGATATTATGCATCTTAAGCTGTGCGGAGGTTATGATATAACGAACGCCGACAAAGCCGAAGAGCTTAAACGAATATGCTCGCTTGTTACCGCTGAAGCGTGTTTTAGATTCTGTGATATTATAACAAAATATTCGCTGGCGATAAGCAGAAATGCAAACTACTCTGTTGCCGTGTCTTGTATGGCAATGGAATACTGGGAGGAAATCCATGGTAGAAATTATAGGAGTGCGCTTTAACAGCGCAGGAAAGATATATTACTTTGACCCAAACGGCGAAGCATTTGCTGTCGGAACAAAAGTTCTTGTTGAAACGGCACGCGGAGTCGAACTCGGCCATGTGGTAATAGAAAATAAAGAAGTCGGTGAAGATGAGATTGTTGCTCCGCTCAAGCCGATTATCCGAAAGGCAACGGAAGATGACTTCAGACAGCTTGATGAAAACAAAGAAAAGGAAAAGGACGCATATATAATTGCCGCCGAAAAAATCCGTGAGCACAAAATAGATATGAAGCTTGTCGATGTTGAATATACGTTTGACAGAAGCAAAATTCTATTTTATTTCACAGCGGACGGAAGGGTTGACTTCCGCGAACTTGTTAAATCACTCGCAAGCATATTCCATACCCGAATAGAACTTCGTCAAATCGGTGTGCGTGATGAGGCACGTCAAATCGGAAGCTACGGAATCTGCGGCAGAAATCTTTGCTGTAGCACCTTCCTTGACGATTTTCGTCCTGTTTCGATTAAGATGGCGAAGGAACAAGGCCTGTCGCTTAATCCGACAAAAATTTCGGGTGTCTGCGGAAGGCTGATGTGCTGCCTTCAATACGAACAAAACGCCTATGATGATATGCTGAAAAAATTGCCTTATAAAGGCGCTGTGGTCAGCACCCCTGACGGAAGGGGCGTGGTTACCGACATCGCCACATTAAAAGGCGAGATTAAGGTTAAGTTTGAAGACGGTGACGGCTTCCGCTTCGGAAGCTATAAACTTGGTGAGTTCAAACCGCTTCATTCAAAGCCAAAGACGGCCGAGCCGGAGGACGATGAGCAGATAGCGGATTTTGTTTCGGAAGAAGCCGAAACGGAACCCATCAGACAGGAAATTTCGGACGAACCGAACGAGAAAAATCAGAGCGGCCGCCATGAAAAGCGTGACCGCCGAAACAGAAGGCCGCGAAACCGTAACCGCGGCAAGCGCCAGAACCGGGAATAATATTCGACCCCTGTTTTATGCAAATTTTTGCATAAGACAGGGGTCATTTTTACTCAAGCCGAGCCGATGAAATTTTAAGTATTGCCCGTTCAAGCGAATCCTTGGAATTCTTCCACGGTTCATTTTGAAATCTGTAATCGAATTTTTGTATAAACCAGTCAAGCTCATCGGAGATACGTGCGAGGTTTTCACGCTCAATGGGGATAAGCGTGCTAAGAAGGTCATTAAATGAAGAATCGTTCAGTTTCTCACGACCCTCTGAAATCAAACGCGAAAAGTGGTTCAGACAGAATCCCTTGCTCTCTTTGACCTTGCTTCGGAAGTCGGGTTCTCGCTTCCATAAATAAAAGAAGGTGTCAATGTATCCGTCCATACGCTTTTTTGCACGGCCGCACGCATAACAATCCTCTGACAGAACCTCGGTGTATTTGGCGATGGGCGAGGTCTGCGCCGATTTTTGAAAAAGCTTTCGTTTCCCGACCGCTTGTTCATCGGCGAGAACCGATTCGATGTCATTTTTAATCTTTTTTAGGTGAGTGCTGACCATAAGCGCAACGCCAAGACGGTTTTGAGCGTGGAACATCTTGTCGTAGTGATACTTACAGAAGCCGTGTTTGTTTGTCTCTTCTCTTATGTCCTCTTCCATATAAGACGGGCCGAGAACATAGTCAAGTATCTCTTTGTCCAGCTTTCGTTCAATTTCACAGAAAGCACATTCACAATCCTTTTCAAACGCTTCGGTCAGCGGAATCGTATATATTTTTTCTTTCACTGTATCAGATCCTTTTCTTTTAATTATATTATATACTCGATAAAAAGTCAAATATAAAAGCCGAATTTCACCTAAAACAGTCGGGAAATATCAGTAAATTAAAATTCAGCTAAAAAATTTTAAAAAAGGGGTTGACAAACCAAAAAATAAGTAGTATAATAGCGGTTGTAAAGGCAAAGATGTCTTGAAGGGTACTACCCTTTTAGACATCTTTGCCTTTTTTGTTTTACATTTATGTAAAGCAAAATTGAATAGAACCGTTAATAATAAAATCAATAATTTATCTAAGGAGGATAATTATTATGAAAACAGTTTCTGATTATTTCGGCAGCTTAGTATTTGATGACAGAGTAATGAAAGCAAAGCTTTCAGCAAAGGTTTACTCGTCGCTTAAAAAGACGATTGACGAGGGCGCAAAGCTTGACCCCGCCGTTGCGGACGCGGTTGCAAGCGCAATGAAAGAATGGGCGGTTGAGCATGGCGCAACACATTATACGCATTGGTTCCAGCCTATGACAGGCGTTACCGCCGAGAAACACGATAGCTTCATTGACCCGGCTCCGGACGGACGTGTGTTGATGGAATTTTCAGGCAAGGAGCTGATTAAAGGTGAGCCTGATGCATCATCGTTCCCGTCGGGCGGTCTTCGCGCAACGTTTGAAGCAAGAGGCTATACAGCGTGGGATCCGACATCATATGCGTTCATCAAGGGCAAGACGCTTTGTATTCCGACAGCGTTTTGTTCATACAGCGGTGAGGCTCTTGATAAAAAGACTCCTCTTCTCCGTTCAATGGAAGCGCTTAACAAACAGGCTCTTAGAATTCTTAAACTCTTCGGAAATACAGATGTTCATTGCGTTAAAACTTCTGTAGGACCCGAGCAGGAATACTTCCTCGTAGACAAGAAGTATTTTGACCAGAGAAAGGATTTGATATATACCGGTCGTACCCTTTTCGGTGCGATGCCTCCTAAAGGTCAGGAACTTGACGATCATTACTTTGGTACAATCAAACCCAGAGTTGAAGAATATATGCAGGATTTAAACGAGGAGCTTTGGAAACTCGGTATTCTTGCAAAGACAGAGCATAACGAGGTTGCGCCGGCACAGCATGAGCTTGCACCTATTTACAGCACGACCAACATTGCGACGGACCACAACCAGCTCACAATGGAAATAATGCAGAAGGTTGCCGCAAGGCACGGTCTTGTATGCCTGCTTCACGAGAAGCCTTTCGCGGGTGTAAACGGAAGCGGTAAGCACAACAACTGGTCAATTTCAACCGATACCGGAGTAAATCTTCTGACACCGGGCGAAACACCTTATGAAAACGCACAGTTTTTACTCTTCCTCTGTGCAGTCATCAAAGCGGTGGACGATTATCAGGATTTACTCAGACTTTCCGTTGCAACGGCAGGCAATGACCACAGACTCGGTGCAAACGAAGCTCCGCCGGCTGTTATCTCAATTTTCTTAGGTGATGAGCTGACGGAAATCTTAGACGCAATTGAAAACGATAAACCGTACAGCGCCGCAGAGAAAACAAAGATGAAGCTCGGAGTAAATGTTCTTCCTAAGTTCCAGAAGGATAACACGGATCGTAACCGTACTTCGCCTTTCGCATTCACAGGTAACAAGTTTGAGTTCCGTATGCTCGGTTCTTCAAACAGTATTGCTTGCGCAAACATTATGTTAAACTCAGCTGTTGCGGAAAGCCTTAAGGTTTATGCCGACAGACTCGAGGGCGTAGACGACTTTGATACGGCTCTTCATGATATGATTAAGAACACAATCAAGGATCACAAGAAGATTATCTTCAACGGTAACGGTTATGATGACGCGTGGATTAAGGAAGCAACCGAAAAGAGAGGCCTTTTGAACTTGAGAACAACTCCGGATTGTATGCCGAAGCTTCTTGATAAGAAGAACGTCGATATGCTTACATCTCACAAGATTTACACCAAAGCCGAAATCGAGGCGCGCTGCGAGATAATGCTTGATAACTACAGTAAGGTTATCAACATCGAAGGTCTTACAATGGTTGATATGGCTAAGAAAGAAATTCTTCCGGCTGTCGAAGAGTATACCGCTGACCTCGCGAAATCCGTTGCGGCTAAGACCGCCGCTGTTGAGGGCCTCAGCTGTGAATACGAAAAAGAGCTTATTAAGAAGCTCTCCTGCCTGACCGACAGCATTGCATCCGCAACAGAGGATTTGGAACACGCACTTGTTAAGCTTAAGACTGTTGATGATGTAACAGAAATAGCTAATGCCGACAGAGACGAAATTCTGCCTAAGATGGGCGCTTTGAGAGCGGTTGCTGATGAGGCCGAAACTCTTACGGCCGAGAAGTATTGGCCTTTCCCGACCTACGGTGAATTGTTGTTCGGCGTCAGATAAGTAAAATACATAAACTCGTTTAAATCGTAAAAAGATTAAAATTTTTATTAAATATTAAAATATTGGAGGGATTAATATGGAATTCAGTTCGGTTAACACAATATGGGTGCTGTTGGGGGCAGCGTTAGTATTCTTTATGCAGGCAGGCTTCTCGCTTTGCGAAGCAGGTTTTACAAGAGCGAAGAATACAGGTAACATTTTAATGAAAAACCTTATGGATTTCTGTATAGGTACGCCGTGCTTCTGGTTGGTTGGCTTCGGCGTAATGTTTGGAACAGGTACGGCGTTATTCGGATGGTTTGACCCGATGATTATGAAGGACTATAGCTCAGTCCTTCCGGATGGTGTTCCGCTTTGGGCATATGCAATATTCCAGACGGTGTTCTGTGCAACGTCCGCAACAATCGTTTCGGGTTCAATGGCAGAGCGTACAAAGTTTTCTGCATATTGTATCTATTCAGCGGCAATTTCATTGCTCATCTACCCAATATCGGGTCACTGGATTTGGGGCGGCGGCTGGCTTTCGGAATTAGGTTTCCATGACTTCGCAGGTTCCACAACAGTACATATGGTCGGCGGCGTATGTGCCTGCATAGGTGCGGCAATCCTCGGCCCGCGTATCGGAAAGTATGGAAAGGACGGAAAACCCAGAGCTATACTCGGACACAATATGACAGCGGCGGCTCTCGGTGTATTCATTCTTTGGTTCTGCTGGTTTGGTTTCAACGGTGCATCTACCGTAGGTATGGATTCTGACTCACAGGTAACACGTGCGGGTCTTGTATTCTTCAACACAAACCTCGCAGCAGCCTGCGCTTGTGTAGCAACACTTATCTTCACATGGGTTCGTTACGGAAAGCCGGATGTTTCGATGACATATAACGCTGCTCTTGCAGGTCTTGTAGGTATCACAGCAGGCTGTGATACGGTCAGCCCGGTCGGTGCGGCAATCATGGGTCTTATCTTTGGTATAGTTATGGTTTTGGCTGTTGAGTTCTTCGATAAAGTTGCTAAAATCGATGACCCGGTTGGTGCAATCTCTGTTCACGGCGTATGCGGCGCACTCGGAACTATCCTGCTCGGCTTCTTCTCGACCGGCGGTGTAGCCGAAGCGGACGGAACCCTTCCGGTTATGCAGGGTCTGTTCTATGGCGGCGGCTTTAAGTTCTTAGGCGTTCAGCTGCTCGGTGTTGTATCGGTAATCGTTTATGTCGGAATAGTTATTACAATAGTATTCCAGATTTTGAAGCACACCATCGGCTTACGCGCAAGCGCCGAGGACGAAATCGCAGGTCTTGATATTTCCGAGCATGGTTTGCTCAGCGCACATGCCGGCTTTGCTATGGAGCCTGACACAACAGCGGCTGACTATTACGGCGAGACAATGGGTGATGTTCCTGTTTCTAAGGCTGTCAAGGTTGAAAACGTTTCGACCAAGCCGGTAGTAACAAAGGAAGGCACAGATAAGTTCACTAAGGTTGAAATAGTCTGCAAGGAAGCGAAGTTTGAATCGCTTAAGAATGCAATGATGCAGATCGGTATCACAGGTATGACGGTATCGCACGTTATGGGCTGTGGTATCCAGAAGGGTAAGCCTGAGTATTACAGAGGTGTTCCGGTTGAAACGAACCTCCTTCCTAAGGTTCAGGTTGACATCGTTGTAAGCAAGGTTCCGGTAAGAAGCGTTATCGAGACCGCTAAGAAGGTTCTTTACACAGGTCATATCGGCGACGGTAAGATTTTCGTATACGATGTAGAGAACGTAGTTAAGGTTCGTACCGGCGAAGAGGGTTTTGACGCTCTTCAGGACGTAGAATAAACCACAGAATAAAAAGCGTTTGAGAAAAGACAAGTAATACGGGAAACGGCATACAGAGAGCGCGAGGCGGTGAGATTCGCACAGCACGTCCCGTATGAATAACACTTTTCGAGCTGCAATCCGAAACAATACCCATAAGGTGTTCCGACAAAGCGTTCGCTTTGTCAGAACACCGTTTGGGCGTTTTAGTAGGTGCGACGTAATGTGCCGCGCGTAAGACGGCAGAGCCTTGTCAGAGGCTTGGAAATTAAGTAAATATAGGTGGCACCGCAAGCACAGCACTTGCCCTATATGGATGCTGAAAAATTTATTTAATTTATTCGGAGGATATTATTATGTGTTCTATTATGGGTTATTGCGGAGGCGGCGCCTCCATAAAAGAGTTTAAAATAGGTTTTGACCGTACCATATCAAGAGGTCCCGACGACAGCAGGATTGTTGATACCGGAAACGGTCTTCTCGGCTTTCACCGACTGGCAATTATGGGTCTTACCGACGAGGGTATGCAGCCGTTTTCAATGGACGGAAGCTATGTTGTGTGTAACGGCGAGATTTATGGCTTTGACAAGTTCAAAAAAGAACTTGAAGCCAAAGGCTATGCTTTCAAGAGCGATTCAGACTGTGAAATTCTCCTTCCGCTTTATAAGGAATATGGCACGGATATGTTTAAAAAACTCGATGCTGAGTTTGCCTGCATAATATACGATGCAAAGACAAACAGCTATATCGCGGCAAGGGACCCGATTGGCATCCGCCCCCTCTTCTATGGGTATGACAGGAAAGATGTTATCGTTTTTGCAAGCGAAGCTAAAAACCTGGTCGGTATTTGTGATAAGATTATGCCGTTCCCTCCCGGGCATTATTACAAAGACGGCGAGTTCGTTTGCTATTGCCGAATCGAAGAGGTAGACGAGTATCTACACGATGACATCGAAACGATATGCAAAAACATCCACGATAAGCTGGTCAGCGGTGTTAAAAAACGCCTTGTGTCTGACGCAAAGGTCGGTTTCCTGCTGAGCGGCGGACTTGACTCTTCACTCGTGTGCTCTATAGCCGCCAAGCTTTCAGATAAGCCGATAAAGACGTTTGCCATAGGTATGAGCGAAGACGCAATCGATTTAAAATACGCTAAAGAGGTTGCGGATTATATAAAAAGCGACCATACCGAAGTCATAATTTCAAAGGATGACGTTCTCAAAAACTTAGAGACGGTCATTGCTCTTCTCGGAACATACGACATAACCACAATCCGCGCAAGCATGGGAATGTACCTTGTCTGCAAGGCAATCCATGAGGATACCGATATCAGGGTTCTTCTGACGGGCGAGATTTCAGACGAGCTGTTCGGATATAAATACACCGACTTTGCCCCAAGCGCCGAGGAATTCCAAAAGGAAGCTCAAAAACGTCTCCGCGAATTATATATGTATGACGTTCTGCGTGCCGACCGCTGTATCTCTGTAAACTCGCTTGAAGCACGCGTTCCGTTCGGCGATTTGGATTTTGTTAAGTATGTAATGGCGATTGACCCCAAGATGAAGATGAACACCTACGGAAAGGGTAAGTATCTGCTCCGCAAGGCGTTTGAAGGCGACTATCTTCCGCATGATATACTCTTCCGCGAGAAGGCCGCGTTCTCTGACGCGGTAGGACACTCAATGGTAGATTATCTGAAAGAATATGCCGAGGGTGTTTATACCGACAAAGAATTTGAAGAAAAGCGCAAGAAATATACTCACGCTCAGCCGTTTACTAAGGAGCCCCTGCTCTATCGCGAGATATTTGAAAAATACTATCCCGGTCAGAGCGAGACGATTGTTGACTTCTGGATGCCCAATAAAGAATGGGAAGGCTGTGACGTAAACGACCCGTCAGCACGAGTTCTTTCAAACTACGGCGACAGCGGAAAATCATTTATATAAAAGCCCCGGCAACCACGCCGGGGCTTCAGACTGTCGAAAAGTTGTCTTCAGCAAGATATTGCTTTGAATTAATTGCCCCAGCCCATAAATCCGCCGCCGCGCCCGTTGCGGCAATGTAACAATATCTTGCAGAAAACATTGTAAAACCGCGAAAAATTTCATTTCTTTGCCGCCGCGGCGATGGTTGCCGGTGACAACCGCTTATCGCCGACCGAAGCGTACAGCGGAGACAGGCATGGCGGAATCAGGGGACGGTGTTTTATTAAAAATGAAATTTTTCGTTCTTTATCGTCACGCTCAAGCCCCGGCAACCACGCCGGGGCTTTTATTCTAATAACCTTATATATTTAGGTCAATTTATCCAAAAACGGTACTATTTTTTGTTGATGTTGTAATTTTACGGTATAAAAATCAAAATTTTTTTATTGACGTATTCTATGTTTATGATATACTTAAATATATAAAGGTATGTCCAAAATTAATTCCTAAAAAGAAAGGTTATGATAAAATGGCAGAATTGCGTTATAATCCTTTAACAAAGGATTGGGTAATGATAGCATCACACAGACAAAACAGACCTCAAATGCCTAAGGGCTGGTGTCCGTTCTGTCCCGGTTCGGGAAAGGTTCCCGACCACTTTGACGTATACGAATATGACAACGACTTCCCGGCTCTTTCACAGAATCCTCCGACACCCGACGATGTCGAAACCGAGCTTTATAAGACCCGTGAAGCATACGGAAAGTGCGAGGTTATACTCTATTCGCCGAATCATACAATTACTCTGCCCGAGCTTCCCGTTCCGCATATCCGCGAGCTGGTTGACCTCTGGACAGACCGTTTTAACGAGCTTTCAAAAGACGAAAAAATCAAGTATGTATTCATCTTTGAAAACCGCGGTGCGGCGGTCGGCGTAACTATGCCCCACCCCCACGGTCAGATTTACGGCTATAGCTATATTCCGAAAAAGCTTGAAGTTGAGCTTGAATCTTCTAAGGAATATTTCAGTGAGAAGGGAAACTGTCTCTTCTGTGACATAATAAAGAACGAAGTTGAGTTTAAAAAACGTGTAATCTTTGAAAACGAAGATTTTATCACCTTCCTTCCGTTCTTTACCGATTATCCCTATGGCGTGTATATCGGTGCAAAGTCACACGTTCAGAACCTTTCGGAGTTTAGCGACAGACAAAAGGATAATCTCGCTAAAATATTAAAAGAGACCGCAGGTACGCTTGACTGTCTGTTTGACTATACCTTCCCATATATGATGTGTATGCACCAGGGTCCGGTCAACAGCGAGGATACAAGTGAGTTCTTCCACTTCCACATAGAATTCTTCCCGCCGATGCGTGCGGCTGACAAGCAGAAGTTTAACGCATCGAGCGAAACAGGTGCGTGGGCTGCCTGCAACCCGACCGCTCCGGAAGAAAAGGCCGAGGAACTTCGTGCGGCACACAAAAAATTTCTTGAAAAGATGGCACAGGAGGACAAATAAATGATAAACGAACTCAAAAAACAATTTCTTGAAATATTCGGCGGTACCGATGACGGAATCCGCGTATTCGCTTCCCCCGGAAGAGTAAACCTTATCGGCGAACACACCGACTATAACGGCGGCTTTGTTTTCCCGGCGGCGCTTACTATGGCTACTACCATAATTGCACGTCCGAGAGAGGATAGCGTTGTTCGCATGAAGGCAACCGACCTTGACGGAATCGTAGAGGGCGACCTCAACACTATCGATAAATACAAGGATCTAAAGTGGGGCAACTATCAGTTCGGAATCTTTGATGAGCTTCGCAAGGCAGGCTATAACATCTGTGGTGCGGATATGCTCTTCCACGATACCACTCCTCACGGCGGCGGTCTTTCTTCCTCTGCTGCTATCGAAGTTTCGGCGGCAATAGCAATGGCTTCACTCGGCGGAGCAAAAGATATTGACAATATCGAAATGGCTAAAATCAGTCAGCTTGCAGAGCACAATTACATCGGTGTAAACTGTGGAATTATGGATCAGTTTGCTTCGGCAATGGGTAAGAAGAATCACGTCATCTTCCTTAACTGTAAGACCCTTGACTATAAGCTTGTTCCCATTCAGTTAGACGGATATAAACTTGTGATTTCCAACACCAACAAAAAGCGTTCACTTGCTGACTCGAAGTATAACGAAAGACGCTCGGAATGCGAAAAAGGTCTTGAGCTCTTAAAGGCAGAGCTTCCCGATAAGACCTGTCTCGGCGACATCTCAGCCGAAGAATTTGATGGCGCAAAGCATCTTATCACAGACGAAGTTATCAGAAACAGAGTTATGCACGTCATCTCTGAGGACGACAGGGTTCTGCGTTCGGTTGATGTCCTTCAAAAGGGTGACCTTAAGGCATTCGGCGAGCTTATGACGGCATCTCACGAATCGCTTCGCGATTTGTATGAAGTTTCCTGCACAGAGCTTGACACATTGGTTGAAAGCGCACTGAAGCTTGACAGCGTACTCGGTTCAAGAATGACCGGCGCAGGTTTCGGCGGCTGTACCGTCAGCCTTGTAAAGGAAGACGGCGTTGACGAATTCATCGAAAAAGTCGGTAAGGAATACCTCGACAAAATCGGATATGCGGCTTCATTCTATATCACCGAAATCGGCGACGGCGGAAGAGAAATTAAATAACAGCGAAATATTAAAAGCCTCGGCTCAAATGAGCCGGGGCTTTTAATATTTTACTGCATTTTCCGTGTAATGACTCGGTGATGAAGCAGCATATTTTTTATACACCGTCGAGAAATATTTTGCATCATAGAACCCCACCATTTCAGAAACCTGTGCAACGCTGTAAAATCCACAGTTAATCAGCGACACTGCGCGTTGAACACGAAGCCTGTTCAAATATCTCTTAGGCGAAATATCCGCCTCATTACGAAAAATTTTACGCAGGTATCCCTCCGAAACATTACATACCGCGGCAATTTCCTCGGTGGTAAGCTGTGGATTGGAGAAATTTTCGTTCATATATTCAACCGCTGTAAGAAATTTCCTCGAATGTTTTTTTGATTCGTTTTTGCGCTCTAAGCAAATATTCATAAGAATCATATTTACAAGCGCCCCTGCTTCATACAAATATCCCGGAGCACGTTTCTGATACACGTCATGTATTTTTCGGAACAATTCAAAAAATCTCTCGCTGTCTTTCGGGGCATAAGCACAAATTTCCTTAGTGAAATCGTTAAAGACCTCACAATGCACAGCTATAAGTTCTTCCTTTTTCGATATTCTGCTATATGATGAATTCGCGGGGAAAAACGTAATATCACCGGATTTAACCTTGATTGAACCGCCCTTGCTTACAATTTCGGTGTCAGAGTTAATTCTGTATGATAATGCGCAAAACGCACGGGGAAGGATATGTGACTTGGTTATTTCCTTCTCGGAAATATGAACTGAATTCAAAAACCTAAATGCGGCGTTGTTATTATCAAAAATCATTAATATCACCCCTACGACTATTATACCAAAGTTGTTCCGTTTTTTCAACCTTTTGTTTCAAATTTTAGGTTGTGTTATTTACCCTCGGGTGATATAATTACCGCATAAAAATACATAATGTATTTATTTTCAGGAGGATTATCTATGAGTTATACTATGGAATGTCTAAAAAAACTTGACTTAGACAAACTTGGGCTGTCAGAGGTTGTTTCCCAAAACATCAAGCGCAACCGTATGAGCAGCGTTCAAATTAAAGTGACTGACAAGAACGGCAATCCCGTAAACGGTGCGGAAATTTCCGTCAACCAGACCGACAGTGAATTCAAATTCGGCTGTAACGCG
The DNA here is from genome assembly GCA_902797885.1 of uncultured Ruminococcus sp. Taxonomy (GTDB): domain Bacteria; phylum Bacillota; class Clostridia; order Monoglobales; family Monoglobaceae; genus UMGS1820. The sequence goes on along the minus strand of CADBUP010000055.1, from coordinate 1,923 downwards.
TTTATGGTCAATCAGTTTGACAATGAAGAGGATAATGAAACCTACACCGAAAAATTCAAAAAGGTGTTCAACCAGGCGGTTGTTCCCTTCTATTGGAAGGATGACGAACCCGAAAAAGGTAAGTATCGTTTTGAAAAGGGGAGCGAGCCGATTTATCGCCGTCCGCCCGCAGATGAAGTTCTCGAATGGTGCGAAAAACTCAACATTCAGCCGAAGGCTCATAATATGGTATGGCTGAACCCCGAAATCGGACTTCCCTCATGGATGCCGAAGGATAAAACGAAGATGCAGAAGCTCATCGATGACAGAATCCGCATTCTTGCGGAAAAATATGCTGATAAAATTCCCGTTTGGGATGTCTGCAACGAGGTTGCGGAAGCCGGCATTTATGAGGATATGCCCGAAGACTATGAGGTAAAGGCTCATCAGCTCGCTGACAAGCTCTTCCCTGATTGCCATCTGATTTTCAATGACTACGCAGGCTTTAACTGGGGAAGCTATCGCAAGAAACGCTCGCTTACATATCAGCTTGCAAAAAAGATTATGTATGCAGGCGGCCGAATCGACGGTATAGGCATACAGAACCACCTTTTTATTAAGGAAGAAGCTATATGCAACGATGACAACGAAATGCTTCAGGCAGAGCATATTATGGATATGCTTGACACTTATTCCGGTCTTTGCGATTCTCTTCACATCTCCGAAATAACCGTTCCATCTTATGACAGCACACCCGAAAAGCTTGAGGTTCAGGCAAGGATAGTCGAGAACCTGTACCGCCTCTGGTTCAGCACCCGAAACGTAAAGTCAATCGTATGGTGGAATCTTGTTGACGGCTTCGCATTCGTAAGCCCCAATTCAGACTGGAATGAGGATTATTACGGCGGCGGACTGTTAAACCATGATTTCAGTGAAAAACCCGCATACAAGGTTATTGACTGTCTTATAAATAAGGAATGGCATACAGAATTCGATGCTGTTTCAGATACTATCGGTCAGACCTCTGCTGAAATGTTCCATGGAACCTACGACATTACTGTGAACGGTAAGAAATTTACCGAAAAAGTCGATAAGGACACTTCAATAATAAAGATTGTATTATAATAGTTAAAAGAGGCTGCCGGCGGCAGCCTCTCACACTCTCGAAAAAGTTATTTTCAGCAAGATATTGCTTTGAATTAATTGCCCAAAGCCCATAATCCGCTTTCCAAGCCGCAGCATCAATGTCGCAATATCTTGCTGAAAATGGCGTAAAAAAGCGAAAAATTTCATTTCCTTTCCGCCGCGGCAGGCATGGCGGAATCAGGGGCCGGCGATAAAATCAAAATGAAATTTTTCGCGAAATAGGGTTTGTCGGCACGCTCAGAGGTTGCCTCTTTTATTCCTCATCATACGGCATTTTAACCGCAGTATACTCGTGGTGTACGGCGGGCAAAAACTTCTCGGTTATATCCGCGGTTCTCATTCTTAAGCTTGAAGTATTAATACACGGATGACAGCCGATAAATTCGCTGTCTAAAACGTCCTGATCGATATATAGCTTCACATTGTTTTCTTTGTCATTCATCAGCCCCAAAATGCTGACTGAACCCGGTGTTACGTCAAGAAACTCTTCCATTTCTTCGGGAGGACCGAATGAAAGCCTTGAGCTTCCGGCAAGCTTTGAAAAGATTCTCGTTCTGTACGGCTTAGCCGCCGGCATCATCAAAAGATAAAACTTCGTTTTTTGGCGGTTACACAAAAAAAGATTTTTGCATATAACGACACCGAGTTTTTCGTCAATATCGTGGCACGCCTCCATTTTTCCCGCCGGGGTGTGGTCTATGCGACAGTATTCTATCCCCAATTCATCCAACAAGTCATACACTCTTATTTCTTTATCGAGCCGACCGCTTTCATCAGTCGGTCTGCCGTTATATAATT
>CADBUP010000054.1 GCA_902797885.1 uncultured Ruminococcus sp. | reverse complement strand
GTATGATTTCATAAGATCCAGAGAAAACGGTTTTAGTTCAGTTAAACCGCGGTATGCGTTAATACTCATTGATGCCATACACATAAGCGTTACAACAATTATTTTCGCAACCGTACTTCTGACCGAGGCATCGGAGCTTACATCTTTTGTCCAGTTCATAATAACCGGCGCCATAGCAACTATAGGGATTGCATTAAACGCCGAAATTACCGTAAGGCCGCCCTTTCCGAATCTTGGCGAAACGCTCGCGCCGATTGCGGCGGCATATCCCAAAACAGACCCCAGCAGCAAACCGATTATGATAACAAACATAGACGCCCCGACATTAGGCATAATTTTATCTGTGTTGTTCGCAATAATGCTGAATATTCGAGTCGGGTAAGGTAAAATGTATTCATCCGTTTTAAGCAATGTATGTAAAACTCCCGTTTGCCACATACCTACTATTAAAATACCGAATATCAGCGGATAGAGAACTGATGTGACAGAATCAAGCCGTTTTTTAATCATTCAAATCACTCCTTTGTCGATTTAGCTTTTCTCTTATACGGACATAAAATATATTCCAAAAGTCCCATTACGGAAAAGCTTAATATTCCTATTATTGCACTAAAGAACACTATCTGCCAGAAAACATATCTTGTCATCGCACCCTTTAGAGCCTGTGACAGAAGACATCCGAGACCTATTCCGCCTTGTAGTGTATCGACAAGGATTGATGCCGTTATCGCCATAGGAGCCGAAATTTTCAATCCGGTAAAAAAGTACGGTACGCAGGCCGGTATCATTGTTTTTGTGTATATCTGCCACTTGTTAGCCGCATACGAATACATAAGTTCATGTTTTTCTCTGCTTACTGATTTAAATCCGGCAAGCGTGTTGGTCGCAACCGGGTAGAATGTCAGGATTGCCGCTATTACTACACGACTTATAGTTATATCTCCTGTAAGTGCATTTATAATCGGAGCCATACCTAAAATCGGTATCATCTGTATCAGCATAAGATATGGAAATGCAATCTTTTCAATCGGTTTCCACAGACTCATTAAAAGTGCAAGTACAAATCCGGAAACAGTTCCTATAATATATCCGATACCGGCACGAGACAGAGTTGCCGCCGCATTCGTCATAACCATTTGAATCGCGGTTTGTCCGCCGTTGATTGTTCTGTCGCTGATAACAGATTCGATTATTCCCGAAAGGTGAGGCAGAATATTTTCAGGGGTTCGCTTTGTTGCCGCCACAATGGTTGCAAATATCTCCCATACTGCGATTATGAGTAAAATCCATAAAATCGTCATAAAATATTTCTTTTCTGTAAGTCTTTTAAGCGCTTTCATAATTTTCACCTCCGTATAAACAGGTTATACACCCTTAAAGCTGTTCCTTACTTTTGCAACAAGTTCGGTAAATTCCGACGTGTTTTTCATCTCCATTGTGCGCGGACGGGGTAAATTTATATCAACTACTGCTGAGAGCCTTCCCGGGTGCGGCGAAAGAACACACACTTTGTCGGATAAGAAAACCGATTCCTGAATATTATGCGTTACAAACACAATGGTTTTGTTTGTTTTTCTCCATATCTTAAGGAGGTCAACATGCAATTTTTCCCGTGTAAATTCATCCAGTGCGGAAAACGGTTCGTCCATTAAAAGTATTTCCGGCTGAATAGCAAGCGCTCTTGCTATTCCGACTCTTTGCTGCATCCCCCCCGATAATTGATGCGGGTAATGATTTGTAAATTCCGTAAGTCCAACAAGCTCAAGCATCTTCTCCGCCCGTTCGTTTTGTTCCTTGAGCGGAACGTGCATTATTTCAAGCGGAAGCATGATATTTTTCTTTACTGTTCGCCATTCATAAAGTACTGCATTTTGAAACACAATTCCATATTTTCTCTTAAGCCTTGCATCATGGGGGCTTTCGCCGGATATTTTTATGTCTCCGGATGACGGGGTAAGCAAGTCGGCAATGATTCTTAAAAGTGTCGTCTTACCACAGCCTGATGGCCCTACAAGAGAAACAAATTCGCCTTTTTCTATATCGAGTGTAACCCCGGTAAGGGCTGTTACGTCTCTACCGTCATTTGTGCGATAGACCATTCCGATATTCTTCAGCATAATTTCCGTATTATTAATCGTTGCCATATATAACACTTCCTTTTCGGTATAAAATAAAGCGACAGACAAAGGCGTCCTGTACAAGACGCCTTTGCCTGTCGCTTTTCTTTGCAATAATTATTATGGCTCAATTATATATTCTGTTTTTTTAATTGTCAATACGTTTTTTGAAATTTGTTATTTCGACACAAAAACTGATTACGATACGTGTGCTAAAGCACACATATCGTAGTAATATCGTTATAAAAGTTCCTTGTTATACTTAATTTTTTTGAAATATAAAAAAACGAACCAAATAGGTTCGTCATAGTGTGGGTGCAGGGGAGGGATTTGAACCCCCGACCTCCGGGTTATGAGCCCGACGAGCTACCAAACTGCTCTACCCTGCGATATTTAATTGGTGCCGGAGACCGGGATCGAACCGGTACGGGATTAAAGTCCCACAGGATTTTAAGTCCTGGGCGTCTGCCAGTTCCGCCACTCCGGCGAGCTTCGCTCGGACAGCGTCTCCGCTAAAGCCTTATTATAATAACACATTTTTTTAATTTTGTCAAGACCTTTTTATGAATTTTTAAATCATTTTATGATTTTTTAAGTCATCTTTCATTTTTCGTGAATTTTTTACAAGATTTTAGCTTATTTAGCATAAAAGGCTTGCCGGTTGGCAAACCGTTGTATTACTCGGATTACCCGGCCAACAAGCGTCATCTTATGCCAACTGTGACAAATAGAATTTTATCTAAGCCCCGATATGGCGTCTGAAATAGTTTTATCCTGGGCTTCCTTTCCGAATCTGTCAACCTGTGCCCTGTTTCTGGGGTTGTGGGTCAGGCATCCCGCTCCGCCTATACAGCCGCCGAGACAGGC
>CADBUP010000053.1 GCA_902797885.1 uncultured Ruminococcus sp. | reverse complement strand
CGTAATTATCGTAAAGTCCGTGTCGGTGAAGTTGTCAGCGACAAGATGGACAAAACAGTAGTTGTTGCTATTAAAGAGAATGTAAAGCATAAGCTTTATGACAAGGTTATTAAGCGTACCTACAAGCTTAAGGCGCATGACGAAGAGAACGTATGCGGCATCGGTGACAAGGTTAAGGTTATGGAAACAAGACCTCTGTCAAAGGACAAGAGATGGCGCGTTGTTGAAATCGTTGAGAAGGCTAAATAAGCTAAATTTAATATCGTGTTGTGTGCTTTTTGCACATTATCGAAATAAGATAGGAGGAAATCCGTTATGATACAACAGCAGACTATTTTAAAGGTTGCTGACAACAGCGGCGCAAAGGAAATTCTTTGCATTCGCGTTCTGGGCGGCTCTTTCAGACGTTACGGTAACATTGGCGATGTAGTGGTTGCTTCTGTTAAAAAGGCAACGCCCGGCGGTGCTGTTAAAAAAGGTGACGTTGTTAAAGCGGTTATCGTGCGCAGTGTAAACGGCGTTAAGAGAGCTGACGGTTCTAAAATTAAGTTCGATGAGAACGCAGCGGTTATTATCAAGGACGATAAGACACCGAGAGGAACCCGTATATTCGGCCCGGTTGCAAGAGAGCTCAGAGATAAGGAATATATGAAAATATTGTCCTTGGCACCTGAGGTACTGTAAGGCTTACCGGACACTTAAGATTGAGTTTTACATTCTGCATAGCCTATGCGGCTTATGCGGAATGTAATATGAGATGATTAGTCCTTATTTTAAGATAGGAGGAAGAAAAAATGGCTATCAAAATGCACGTCAAGACCGGCGATGAGGTAGTTGTTCTGTCCGGTAAGGACAAGGGCAAAAAGGGTAAGGTTTTATCCGTTAATCCCGAAAAGCGCATGGTTATTGTAGAGGGTGTATCTGTTGCCGTAAAGCATAAAAAGCCTACCAGAATGGGCGAAGCCGGCGGTATAGTTAAGCAGGAAACACCGATATATGCAAGCAAGGTTATGAATGTTTGCTCTAAGTGCAATGCTGCATCAAGAGTAGGACGTAAGATTCTGGAAGACGGAACACACGTTCGTTACTGCAAAAAATGCGGTGAAACATTTTAATAGAATTTGAAGAGGAAGGAGGTTTCACTTTAAATGAGACTCGAAGAGAAGTATACAAAAGAAATCAAAGACGCTTTGATGACAAAGTATAATTACAAGAGTGTAATGCAGATACCGAAGCTTGACAAGGTTGTTATCAACATGGGTGTAGGTGATGCAAGAGAAAATTCAAAGGCTGTTGAGAGTGCGGCAAACGATTTGGGCATTATTACAGGTCAGAAGCCTGTAATCACAAAGGCGCGTAAGTCGGTCGCAACATTTAAGGTCAGAGAAGGAATGAATATCGGCTGTAAGGTTACTCTCAGAGGTTCAAAAATGTACGAGTTTGTTGACAGACTCTTTAATGCGGCTCTCCCGCGTGTACGTGACTTCAGAGGTATTAACCCTAACTCCTTTGACGGCAGGGGCAACTATGCTCTCGGCATCAAGGAACAGCTTATCTTCCCTGAGATTGAGTATGATAAGATTGACAAGATTCGCGGAATGGACATCATCTTTGTTACAACTGCCGAAACAGATGAAGAGGCAAGAGAGTTGCTTACATTGATGGGCGCACCGTTTACGAGATAACGTCGATAAGGAGGATTAAAGCTTATGGCTAAGAAATCTATGGTTGTAAAGCAGCAAAGAAAGCAGAAGTATTCAACACGTGAATACAACAGATGTAAGATCTGCGGCAGACCCCACGCTTACCTTCGTAAGTTCGGTATCTGCAGAATCTGCTTCAGAGAGCTTGCTTACAAGGGTCAGATTCCCGGCGTAAAGAAAGCGTCTTGGTAATCTGAAGTTTAAATTTATATCAAGAAGTCAGGTGACCGACAGAGGATGTCACGGACGGTCAAACCGGCTTCAATTCCGATAAAAAGGAGGTTTAAAATATGCATATTACAGATCCGATAGCGGATATGCTGACAAGAATAAGAAATGCCAACAACGCAAGGCATACCACAGTTGATATTCCCGCATCAAAGATGAAGAAGGCTATTGCCGACATATTGCTTCAGGAGGGTTATGTAAAGAATGTTGAACTCGTAGAGGACGGTATTCAGGGAATAATCCGCATAACACTCAAGTATGCTGAGAACAAGCAGAAGGTACTGACAGGACTCAAGAGAGTTAGTAAGCCCGGTCTCCGTTCTTATGCATCGAAAGAGGAGCTGCCTAAGGTACTCAAAGGCCTTGGTGTTGCAATCATCTCTACTTCAAAGGGAGTAATGACAGACAAGGAAGCACGTCGCCAGAATGTAGGCGGCGAAGTACTCGCATTCGTTTGGTAAGAATTTTACTGTAAGTAAGAAAGGAGGAGAATTCATTGTCACGTATAGGAAGAATGCCGATTGATATTCCTGCCGGAGTTACGGTTACAATCGGTCAGAACAATGAAGTTACCGTAAAGGGTCCGAAGGGCGAACTTAAACAGACTCTCCCTAAGGATATGATTATAGAACAGAACGGCAGCACAGTTGAAGTTAAGCGTCCCACAGACGATAAAGAGCACAGATCTCTCCACGGTCTTACAAGATCGCTTCTTCACAATATGGTTGTCGGTGTAACTGAAGGCTTCAAAAAGGAGCTTGAAATTAACGGTGTAGGTTACAGAGCTGCAAAGCAGGGCAAAAAGCTTGTGATGAACCTCGGTTATTCTCATCAGGTTGAGATGGAGGAAATCGACGGAATCACAATCGACGTACCTCAGCCGAACCAGATAGTAATTTCCGGACCGGATAAGCAGAAGGTTGGACAGTTCGCTGCTAACGTACGCGAAAAGAGACCTCCCGAACCTTATAAGGGCAAGGGTATTAAATACGTCGATGAACATATCAGACGTAAGGAAGGTAAGGCCGGTTCTAAGAAGTAATTAACCGCCAGGAGGTGTAAACTTAATGATTAAGAAGACTAACAGTAATGTATCAAGACTCGCAAGACACGCAAGAGTCCGCAAAAAGATTTCGGGAACAACCGAAATCCCGAGACTGTGTGTATTCAGAAGTCTTAAAAACATATACGCTCAGATCATTGATGATACCGTAGGTAAAACTTTGGTTTCTGCATCATCTCTTGACGCAGAACTTAAGGAAAATTACGGCGGCAATAAGGACGCGGCTAAAGCTGTCGGCGCTCTTATCGCAAAGCGTGCGCAGGATGCAGGCATAACAGAAGTTGTGTTTGACAGAGGCGGATATGTTTATCACGGCAGAGTTGCAGAACTCGCCGAGGCTGCTCGTGAGGGCGGACTGAAATTCTAATTAGTTTGAAAGAGGTGAATCGATAAATGGCAGAGAAGGGTGAAAGAACCAAGAAGCAGCCGCGTATAGAGGCGGATACGCTTGATATACAGGAAAAAGTAGTTCATCTTAACCGTGTAGCAAAGGTTGTAAAGGGCGGTCGTACATTCCGTTTCAGCGCGCTGGTTGTTGTCGGTGACGGCAACGGTCACGTTGGCTGTGGAATGGGTAAGGCGGCTGAAATTCCGGACGCAATCCGCAAGGGTATTGATGACGCTAAGAAGAATATGATTACCGTTCCTATGTTCAAGAGCACAATTCCTCACGAAACCATCGGTGAGTCCGGTGCGGGAAGAGTTCTCTTGAAGCCGGCTTCAGAAGGTACCGGTGTTATCGCGGGCGGTCCCGCTCGTGCGGTACTTGAGCTTGCAGGTATCAGAGATATAAGAACAAAATGTTTGCGCAGTAACAACCCGAAAAATGTTGTTGCAGCTACAATAGAGGGTCTGGCATCACTCAAGAGTGTAGAAGAGGTTGCTCAGCTCAGAGGTAAAAAGCCGGAAGAGATCCTCGGTTAATTAAATAAAAAAGACAGGAGGGTTTATCCATGGCTAATACAATAAAGGTTACTCTTAAAAAGAGTACAATCGGATGCAAGAAGGATCAGATTGCAACAGTTAAGGCGCTTGGTCTTAAGAAAATCAGCCAGACTGTAGAAAAACCTGATAACGCTCAGACAAGAGGTATGATTTTCAAGGTTAAGCACTTGGTTGAAGTATCCGAATAATTTAAAGCGGTATATTTGGGGCAGGACCCCGAGAAACAATTTTTTTGATAAAAAAGGAGGAGGTGTTACTCAATGAAACTTCATGAATTATCTCCGAGCGAGGGCTCTAAGAAGGACGGCTTCAGAGTCGGCAGAGGTCACGGAAGCGGTAACGGAAAGACAGCAGGTAAGGGTCACAAGGGTCAGAACGCCCGCAGCGGCGGCGGTGTTCGTCCGGGCTTTGAAGGTGGTCAGATGCCTATATACAGAAGATTGCCTAAGCGTGGATTTAAAAACATCTTTGCAAAGCAGTATGTTTCGATCAATGTTGAGGAACTCAATAAGTTTGAAAACGGAACAGAGGTTACGGCTGAAAGCTTAAAGGAAGCCGGAATCATCTCTAAAATTTCTGACGGCGTAGTTGTACTTGGCCGCGGTGAGCTTAATAAAAAGCTGACTGTTAAGGCTAAGAGATTTAGCAAATCAGCTAAAGAGAAGATTATAAATGCCGGCGGAAAGGCTGAGGAGGTATAACAATGTTTGATACAATCAGAAATGCGTGGAAGATTGTTGACCTCAGAAAAAAGCTTATATATACATTTGTAATGCTGGTAATATTCAGACTCGGTTCGACTATTCCTGTTCCGCTGATTGATCCATCACAGTTACAGGGTATATTTAACACAGACAATTCGATGTTCGGTTTTATTGATATCGTATCCGGTGGTGCATTCAAGAATGCTACTATATTTGCGATGAGCATTACACCGTACATTAACTCTTCAATTATTATGCAGCTTTTATGCGTAGCCATTCCTGCTTTGGAGAGACTCCAGCAGGAAGGCGAAGAGGGCAGAAAGAAAATTGGCCAGATGATGAGATATGGTACTGTTGTACTTGCTCTTATTCAGGCGGTTGGTCTTTACTTCCTTCTTAAGAGTTATAACGTTGTAACAAATCCTGGTTGGGGCGCAGCGGTTGTTATAATCTCTACGTTCACAGCCGGAACAGCGTTTTTGATGTGGCTCGGTGAGCAGATTACCGAAAAGGGTGTAGGTAATGGTATTTCGCTTATCATCTTCGCCGGTATCGTATCGAGAATTCCGAGTATGGCAAGAACTCTCTACGCATATGTAGAAGGCGGAACACTTAACTGGATTATGGTTGTTGCTATTTTAGTGTTCGCTCTTCTCATCATCGCATTTGTTGTAATGATGAACGAAGCAGAGCGTCGTCTTCCTGTTCAGTACGCAAAGCGTGTTGTAGGAAGAAAGATGTATGGCGGCCAGAGTACACATATTCCGATTAAGGTGGCGGGCGCAGGTGTTATCCCGATTATCTTTGCGATGTCCATTATGGCCTTCCCGGGAACAATAGCAAGCTTCTTCGGCAAGAATGCTCAGAGCGGCGGTTTCTGGGGCGGATTCTTGTGGGTATTCTCAGGACAGTCGTGGATTTATGCGGTGCTTTACTTCCTGCTTATTATCTTCTTCACATATTTCTATACGGCAATTCAGTTCAATCCGATTGAAATGTCAAATAATATGAAGAAGAACGGTGGATTTATCCCCGGTATTCGTCCGGGTAAGCCCACCTCGGATTATATCGCAAATGTTCTTTCAAGAGTTACTCTTTGCGGAGCGTTTTTCCTTGCGATAATTGCAGTAATTCCGATATTTATGAATCTCGGATTGCACATTTCAAACTTCTCAATCGGCGGTACATCACTTCTTATCGTTGTTGGTGTTGCGCTTGAGACTGTCCAGAATATGGAATCTCAGATGCTTATGCGTCATTATAAGGGATTTTTGGAATAAACTAAATATATACGCGGATTTATCTGCGTTCGTTTACGGAAGAGCAGAAACTGCACCTTAAATTAAAGGGAATGATTCTGCTCTGTCCGTTTATACGGCAAAACTTTTTATTAAACATAAGGAACGGATAAATCCGTTCCCTATACAGATTTGCAGTTTAGCTTTGTAGGGAACGCATTTATGCGTTTCGGGATTATTAAGAATACGGCTTAAACCGATATTTTGTATAAACGGAAAGGGTGTAATTTTATGCGACTTATATTATTAGCGGCCCCCGGTGCGGGTAAGGGTACACAGGCTGAAAAGCTGAGCGAACATTTCGGAATTCCGACTATCTCAACCGGTGCTATACTCAGAAAAAATATACAAGAAGGAACAGAACTCGGCAAGCTTGCAAAAAAATATATTGACGACGGAAACCTTATTCCCGATGATGTGATGATAAAGGTAATGGATGCTCGCCTTGCGGAAGATGATTGTAAGAACGGATTTATTCTTGACGGCTTTCCAAGGACGCTTACGCAGGCGCAGGAACTTGACAAGTCTCATATAAAGATTGATTGCGTGCTGAATCTGAATGTTGCTGACGAAACCATCATTAACCGACTTTCGGGAAGGCTTGAATGCAGTAAGTGTGCGGCAACCTTTCATAAGATATATCGAAAGCCTAAAGTGGAAGGGATTTGTGACTTTTGCGGCGGAAAGCTGGTTACAAGAGCCGACGATACTCCCGAGACCGTAAAGAGCCGTCTTTCGACATATCATTCTCAGACGGAACCTCTGCTTAAATTCTACAGAGAGAAGGGGCTTCTTAAAACTGTAGACGGTCAGGACGGAATAGAAAGCACAACAAAGGAAGTTTTAAAGGCTCTTAAATAAGAGCATAATTGACGGGAATGCTCAGCAGTTTTAAAACATTCCCGATTTTTTCGAGGTATAATAATGGTAACAATTAAATCAAAATCCGAAATAGAGAAAATGAAGATTGCCGGCAGGGTGACATATGGGGCACTAAAGGCGGTTGAAGCGGCGGTTAAACCGGGTGTAACAACGGCAGAGCTCGATAAGGTTGCTGAAAAATATATACATTCACAGGGGTGTAAGGCATCATTTAAAGGCTACGGCGGTTTTCCCGCAACAATCTGTGCAAGTGTTAACGACGAGATTATCCACGGCTTTCCGGGTCCCCGCGTCCTTAAAGAAGGCGACATAATTTGTGTTGACGTCGGTGCAATCTATAAGGGATATAACGGTGATGCGGCGAGAACGTTCGGCGTCGGAAAGATTTCAGATGAAGCTCAAAGGCTGATAGATGTAACAAAGCAGAGCTTTTTTGAAGGGTTAAATTTTGTAAAAGAGGGATATCGCATACACGATATTTCGGCGGCGATACAGAGATACGTTGAGAAAAACGGTTACTCTGTGCTCAGAGGTTATTGCGGACACGGCGTGGGCGCAGAGATGCATGAGGACCCCGAGATACCTAATTATGTTACACCGACAAGAGGCATAAGATTAAAGGCGGGAATGTGTGTGGCGGTTGAACCCATGGTATGCCAATTTGACTATCATACTTACGTTGCCGATAACGACTGGACTGTTATTACCAAAGACGGCGGTTTGACCGCTCATTACGAAAACAGTATTTTGGTAACTAACGGTGAACCGTATTTGCTCACTCTTCCGAAAGAGGAAGCGGAGGTCTGAAATATGACTGAAATTTCTGTGGGGGATATGGTTGTTTCGCTTTGCGGACATGATGCGGGTGAATATTTTGTTGTAATCGGCGCGGATAAGAATTATGTTACGATATGTGACGGGCATAACAGAAAAGCCGAGAAAAAAAAGAAGAAGAAAATAAAGCATATACAGCCGACAGGCTTGCATACGGATTTAATAAATAATGTGCCGCAATATGCGGTTGATGCAAATATAAGACGTGAAATTAAACGTCTTAAAAAGTTGATTTAACGGAGGTGAGTTTGTAATGTCAAAGGAAGATGTTTTGGAGGTAGAGGGCACCGTATTAGAGGCCTTGCCGAATGCGATGTTTAAGGTTGAATTAGAGAACGGACATCAGATTCTTGCTCATATCTCGGGCAAGCTTAGAATGCACTTTATTAGAATATTGCCGGGTGATAAGGTTACGGTTGAGATTTCACCGTATGACTTGACAAAGGGCAGAATTACGTGGAGAGCAAAATAAATATAAGGAAGCATCAAAAGCCGGGCATAAGACCCGGCTTGAGTGTGTTGATAAACCCGGATAAACGAAAAATTTCATTTTTAATAAAACGCCGTCCCCTGATTCCGCCATGCCCACCGCGGCGGCGAGGAAATGAAATTTTTCGCTTTTTTATAATGTTTGCAGCAAGATATTGTTACATTGCCGCAACGGGCGCGGCGGCGGATTTATGGGCGGAGGGCAATTATTCAAAGCAATATCTTGCTGCAAATAACTTTTTGGACATTCTGAAGCCGGGCATAGAACCCGGCTTTTACAAGTTTTAAAATCTTTAGCGGACGATGGGGTTTACATATGTTAAAAAAATATATTGCGGTTTTTGTATCATTGATAGTGGTGGCTTTGGCTGGCGGCTGCGGAAAGTCGGAACAGACTTCGGGCAGAGTTGATGAAAAATCAATTCCGCAGGAAACATCAATAACCGTTTCCTGTGCGGGGGATTGTACGCTCGGAACAGACGCGGCTTTCAGCGGCGGAACTTTCACGGATGAGGTGCAAAATCAAAACGGAGATTATGGTTACTTTTTAAAAAACGTGAAGAAGTATTTTTCAAACGATGATTTGACAATAGTTAATTTTGAGGGTACTCTCACCGACAGAGGTTCAAGACAGGATAAAACATTTGCGTTTCGGGGAAGTCCCGAATATACGAAGATACTGACCGAGGGCTCGGTGGAGGCGGTCACTCTTGCCAATAATCATAGTAGGGATTACGGCGATGTGAGTATGGAGGATACGAAAAAATATCTTGATGAGGCAGGGATCGTTTGGTTTGAAAATTTGAATACCAAAGTGATTGATGTAAAGGGAGTAAAGGTCGGATTAATCGGACTTTATGATTTGAATTATTCCGCAGAGGGAAACCTTCCGAAGGCTATGCAGCAGGTTAAGGATGAGGGCGCAGAGGTTGTTATTGTTCAGATTCATTGGGGAATCGAGGGAGATAACTATCCGCAGGAAAAACAGATAAGCCTTGCGCATAAAGCCATAGATGAGGGAGCCGACCTGGTTATCGGTCACCATCCGCACGTTCTTCAGGGAATGGAAACGTATAAGGGAAGGATGATTGCATACAGCCTGGGAAACTTCTGCTTCGGCGGAAATCAGAACCCGCGTGATAAGGATACAATGATTTATCGTCAGACTTTTACTGTTAAAAACGGAAAGGTCACCGATTACACGAACTATGCGGTTATTCCTTGTTCTATTTCTTCAGCTTCGTCAAGAAATAATTATCAGCCTACTCCCGCAGAGGGAAGTGAGAAGCAGAGGATAGCCGAGAAGATTCAAAAGTTCTCGGATAAGCTTGGGGATACCCATATAAAGTTTGAAAATATGAATACGGTGGATAGCGAAAATAATTCAACAGCCGAAAAAGACAATTCCACCGGCGGCAGCAAGCAGCAAAGTGATAAGAATTCGATGGTTTTATAGTCTCACATTGACATAAAATAAAAAACATAAAAAATATTTAAAAATACTTGACAAAAATAAAAAAGTATGATAATATTATATGGTTCGCTTTATAGGTGGTAGTATGTAAAGCGTTCGAGTCAACTTTAGGAGGTGAAGGATAATGAAAGTAAAGCCTTCAGTAAAACCTATTTGTGAGAAGTGTAAAGTTATTAAAAGAAAAGGCAAGGTTATGGTAATTTGCGAAAACCCGCGTCATAAGCAGAAGCAGGGTTAAGCAAGGTTCATCAGGGGCAGGGTCAGGCTTATGAACCAAAATTACTTTTAAGCTGATTCCGTGAAAACGGGTGAAATTCTGCTCCGTTTGTTTTTCTAATTAAATGGAGGTGAAATTATATGGCACGTATCGCAGGTGTAGATTTACCAAACGAAAAGAGAGTTGAAATAGGACTTACTTATATTTTCGGTATAGGTCTTTCTACTTCTAAGAAAATTCTTGCGGCAACAGGCATCAATCCTGATACAAGAGTTCGCGATTTGACAGAGGATGAGGTATCTCAGCTCAGAGCAGAGATTGACAATTATAATGTAGAGGGTGACCTCAGACGTGATATCGCTCTTGATATTAAACGTTTGATGGAAATTAACTGCTACCGCGGTCTCCGTCACAGAAGGAGTCTTCCGGTCAGAGGACAGCGTTCAAAGACCAATGCGAGAACTCGTAAGGGACCGAAAAAGACCATCGCAAATAAGAAGAAATAAGATTTGCATATTGAGATATGTAATACTACCGCTTATTTTTTCAAAACCAAAGGCATTTTGATATGCCACAAGATTTATGAGATTTTTCTGTAGAGATATACAGATATTCGTATTTTCAGGAGGTGAAAATTACAATGGCAAAGGCAGTTAAAAAGACTCGTCGTCGCAGAGAGAAAAAGAACATCGAGCGCGGCGCAGCACATATTAAATCTACATTTAATAACACCATTGTTACAATTACAGATGTAGCCGGAAATGCTATTTCATGGGCATCGGCCGGCGGCCTCGGATTCAGAGGTTCAAGAAAGAGCACTCCGTTTGCGGCTCAGATGGCGGCAGAAACCGCAGCAAAAGCAGCTATGGAGCACGGCTTAAAGTATGTTGAAGTATATGTTAAAGGCCCGGGTTCAGGTCGTGAAGCGGCTATTCGCGCGCTTCAGGTTGCAGGACTTGAGGTTAATATGATTAAGGACGTTACACCTATTCCTCATAACGGTTGCAGACCGCCGAAGAGAAGACGTGTATAATCTGTAAGAAAAACATAGGAGGTGAAAGTTTAAAATGGCTAAAAATATGCAGCCCGTTTTAAAGAGATGCAGAACATTGGGCATAGAGCCGAGCGTTATGGGCGTTGACAAGAAGTCAAACAGAAACCCTAACCCGAGCAGAAAGAAAATGTCCGAATATGGAATGCAGTTAAATGAAAAACAGAAAGTTAAATTTATATACGGCGTGCTTGAGAAGCAGTTCCGTAAATATTATGTTATGGCAACAAAGAGACAGGGTATCACCGGTGAAATGTTGTTACAGATTCTTGAGACAAGACTTGACAACGTTGTATACAGACTCGGATTTGCCAATACCAGACGTGAAGCGAGACAGATTGTCAATCACGCACACATTACCGTAAACGGCAAGAAGCTAAACATCCCGTCTTACCTTGTAAAGCCCGGCGACGTTATCGCTGTAAAAGAGAAGTCGGCTTCTTTGGATAAGTTCAAGGATACGGTTGAAGCTAACTCTACAAGAATCGTTCCTGATTGGCTGGACGTTGACAAAAATACACTTTCAGGTAAGGTTGTTGCTCTGCCGACAAGAGAACACATCGATTATCCGGTAGAAGAGCACATGATTGTTGAGTTGTACAGCAAATAATAGATTGCTGCAGACAGGGTCATAAGACTTTGTAGAAATTAGGAGGGCTGACAATGATTGAGATAGAAAAGCCAAGAATTGAATGCGTAGAAGCATCCGAAGATAACAAATACGGCAAGTTTGTTGTTGAGCCTCTGGAGAGAGGTTACGGTACAACCTTGGGAAACTCTCTCAGAAGAATGTTGCTTTCTTCGCTTCCGGGCGTTGCTGCCACTTCCGTTAAAATTGACGGTGTGGTTCATGAGTTTTCTACTATTCCCGGAGTAAAGGAAGATGTTACCGAGATTATACTCAACATTAAGAATTTAGCTATCAAGCTGCATTCAGACGCGCCAAAGACGGTTTATATTAACCACGAAGGCGCGGGTGAGATTTGTGCCGGAGATATAAAGCACGATTCTGATGTCGAAATCATAAATGAGGATTTGCATATTGCGACCTTAAACGAGGATGCAAGACTTTTTATGGAGATTACATTGGATAAAGGCAGAGGCTACGTTTCCTCTGACCGAAATAAGCAGCTGCTTCAGCCGGTTATCGGCGTAATTGCTACCGATTCGATTTATACACCGGTTCGCAAGGTTAATTATACAGTAGAAAATACTCGTGTGGGAAACGTTACGGACTATGATAAGCTGTCGCTGGAAGTTTGGACAAACGGAACTATTCCCCCGGCTGAGGCTGTTAGCCTTGCCGCTAAGATTATCAGCGAGCATATGAGTTTATTTGTAGACTTATCGGATGATGCCAAAAATGCGGAAATTATGATAGAGAAGGAAGAGAGCAAGAAAGAAAAGGTTCTTGAAACAACTATTGAAGAGCTTGACCTTTCTGTTCGTTCGTATAACTGTCTGAAACGCGCAGGTATCAATACTGTTCAGGATCTTACAGCGAGATCTGAGAATGATATGATGAAGGTCAGAAACCTCGGCCGAAAGTCATTGGAAGAGGTTATCGCAAAGCTGGAGGCAATGGACTTGTCATTGTCAAAAGACGATTAATGACCGATTTAATTAAAGAATTTTAAGAATGAGGTGATAATATGGCACACCAGAGAAAGCTTGGCAGACCGACTGACCAGAGACGTGCAATGCTCAGAAATCTGACAACTTCGTTGCTTGAGTCAGGTAAGATTCAGACTACCTACACCCGCGCTAAAGAAGTTCAGAAGCTGGCTGATAAAATGGTTACACTCGGTAAAACCAACACACTTCACACAAAGAGACAGGCTCTCGGCTACATCACAAAGCGCGAAGTTGTATCAAAGTTGTTTGATGAAATCGCACCTAAGTATGCGGAGAGAAACGGTGGTTACACCAGAGTTATCAAGATTGGTCCCAGACGCGGTGACGCGGCTGAGATGGCTGTACTTGAGTTTGTAGACTAATAATTAGGTTAATTAAAAATCGGATTGCTTCGGCAGTCCGATTTTTTAAATTATTGGGAATATTTCGTAAAAGTTAACAAATAATAAAATTTAGCTCTAAAATATTGACAAAATTCTTGTTTTAGGTTATAGTAAACTTGATTGATTTTTTGCTGATAAGCAAGAAGGAGTGCAAGATGAATAAGACTTTTAAACTAACCGCGCTTATACTGACTATAGCCGCAATAATTCTTTCGGCTATGTTTGGGGTATTTGCCGCACAGAAGGTGTCTGATATATCATTCGGAGATAATATATATGTACACGGTCTTGACGATGCAACCGAGCAGGTCGGGATGATAAATATGCTTCTAATCGGCGTTGACGAAGGCGGATATAGAAGTGATACAATTATGCTTGTTTCGATTGACGGCTATTCGGGAAGGGTAAACATACTGTCTGTTCCGCGTGATACAATGATTAAACCCGAAGGGTACACAACACAAAAGATAAATGCTCTTATCGGACTCGGCCGCGAGGCGGCTGATGCCGGGAAGATTTCTGAGCCGGAGGAAATGCTTATAGATGAAGTTAAGAGTTTAACCGGGCTTCCGGTTCACTATTTTGTGTCGGTTGACTTTGATGGCTTTAAAGATATAATCGACGCGCTTGATGGAGTAGATTTTAATGTTCCTTATGATATGAACTATGACGACCCGACCCAAAATTTGCATATTCATCTTAAAGCCGGTATGCAGCACCTTGATGGTCAGGCGGCACACGATTTTGTCAGATTCAGACATAATAACGGCGGAAGCGCTCCGGGTGAATATGTTATGGGTGATGAAGGACGTGAGTACTGGCAGCAAGAATTTATGAAAGAGCTTGTTAAGCAGAAGATGAAATCACAGTATCTTTCAAAGATAGATGATTTGTTTAAGGTTGTTAAAGATAATGTAAGAACAAATTATACAATGAAAGATTTATTAAATCATCTTTATCTTGTTCAACAGATTGACGTTGATAATATAGGGTCATATCAATTACCCGGTGGTTCACAGTATATTTCGGATTTATGGTGGTACATCTATGACCCGGATAAAACACGTGAGCTTGTTAACAGAGTATTTCTTCCAATGAGCAAGGAAGAGTGGGAGGAGTATAAAACCACCCATGCAGAAGAACTTGCAAACAGTGCGCTTGGATTCAGTGCGATATCTGAAATAAAAAAATAGGAAAAATAACTGCCGCGTAGCAAGAAAATTGCCCCTGCGGCAGTTTAATTTGCACAAATTTAAAAAATATTTTTACGGATTGTTCAAAATGGTTGACAGAAATAAAAATATATGGTATAATGATTCGGTTAATATTAAAGGGTGAAGAGGGGATTGAGGTTATGGAAAAGCTGAAAACCCCATATAAGGTTATAGGAATTAAACAGACAAAGGCTGCTATTCGTGACGGAAAAGCAATGACGGTTTATATCGCTGATGACGCCGACTTTAGTGTAATATCCGACGTGATTGAGCTTTGCAGAGGTGCCGGAATTGATCCGGTTCATGTGCCAACCTTAAAAGAACTCGGAAGAGCCTGCGGAATCGATGTTCCGTGTGCCGCCGCGTCTGTCGTGAAAATGCCTTAGATATTAACAATAATATTGTTAAAGGCGCAGGAATTGCGTTTTTATATAAATTTATATGTATGGAGGTGAACATATTGCCAACATTTAACCAATTGGACAGAAAGGGTAGAGCTACCGTTGAGAAGAAATCAACTGCTCCTGCTCTTTTGAAGGGTCTTAACACTAAGAAGAGCCAGCTTACCGATCAGGCTTCTCCTCAGAAGAGAGGTGTCTGCACATCGGTTAGAACGATGACTCCTAAAAAGCCTAACTCGGCTTTGCGTAAGGTTGCCAGAGTTAAGCTGACAAACGGAATTGAAGTATCGGCTTATATTCCGGGTATCGGACATAACCTTCAGGAGCATAGCGTTGTTATGATCAGAGGTGGAAGAATTAAGGACCTTCCTGGTGTACGTTATCACATTATTCGCGGTACACTTGATACAGCTGGTGTGGACAAGCGTATGCAGAGCCGTTCAAAGTACGGCGCAAAGCGTCCTAAATAAGTTCTGATGCAGTTTAAAATGTAAGTGCATATATGTTCTGAAATTATAATTTGACCTATATGCACGACAGCGGACCAAATGTCCGTTGAGTACCTTAATGGTGAATAAACCTAAAGAAGGAGGGGAAGAGAAGTGCCAAGAAGAGGTCATGTTGCTCGTCGTGATGTACTGCCTGATCCGGTTTATAACAGCAAGACTGTTACAAGACTGATCAACAACGTCATGCTCGACGGAAAGAAGGGTGTTGCCCAGAAAATAGTTTATGATGCTTTTGATATCATCAAGGAGAAAACCGGTAAGGAGCCGGTAGAGGTGTTTGAAGAAGCGATGAACTGCGTTATGCCTGTTTTGGAGGTAAAGGCACGCCGTGTCGGCGGTGCTAACTATCAGGTTCCGATTGAGGTTAGACCTGACAGACGCGAAACACTCGGTTTGAGATGGATAACAATGTTCTCAAGAAAGAGATCCGAAAGAACAATGGCAGAACGTCTTGCGAACGAATTGCTCGATGCAATCAACAGCACAGGCGGTGCGTTCAAGAAGAAAGAAGATACTCACAAGATGGCAGAAGCGAACAAGGCGTTTGCTCACTATCGCTGGTAATTTTGCTTGAAAATCGTCGTATTTCGTCCGCTCGGTCGGCTCGCATATCTCGATATAGCTTGCCTCGCTGTGCGAACAAACTACTTCCGATTTTCGGCGCAAAATCCCAAACATGCAGAAAACCGGTATTTCGTCCGCTCGGTCGGCTTGCATATCCATGCTTGCTTCACTGCGCGAACAGACTGCTTCCGATTTTCGACGCAAAATCCATATATGGGTTATTCCTGTTTGGAACGATAGAATGTCATATATACAGAAATACGGCAAGGCCGTAAATAGGCAGTGTGAAAGAACATTGCGAAAGGAGATACTATGGGTAGAGCGTTTACTCTGGAAAAAACCAGAAATATAGGCATCATGGCTCATATCGATGCCGGTAAGACAACTACTACAGAGCGTATTCTGTTCTACACCGGCCGAATTCATAAAATCGGCGAGACCCATGAGGGTGCTGCGCAGATGGACTGGATGGAGCAGGAGCAGGAGCGTGGTATTACGATTACTTCTGCCGCAACAACGGCGCAGTGGAAGGGCCACAGAATCAATATCATCGATACACCGGGACACGTTGACTTCACAGTTGAGGTTGAACGTTCACTTCGTGTACTTGACGGTAGTGTAACGGTTCTTTGCGCAAAGGGCGGTGTTGAGCCGCAGTCTGAAACCGTATGGCGTCAGGCTGACAAGTATCATGTACCGAGAATGGTATATGTAAACAAGATGGATATTATGGGTGCGGATTTCTACAATGTTATCCACATGATGAAAGACCGTCTTAAATGTAACGCAGTTCCGATTCAGCTGCCTATCGGCGCTGAGGACGAATTCAGAGGTCTCATTGACCTTATCCAGATGAAGGCTTATGTTTATTATGATGAACTCGGCCAGGATGAGAGAATCGAAGAGATTCCTGAAGATATGAAGGAAAAGGCTAACGAATACCGTCAGGCTTTGCTTGAGCATGTTGCTGAAACAGATGAAGCATTGATGGAGAAATTCTTTGAGGAAGGCGACCTTTCGGTTGACGAAATCAAGAAGGCTATTCGTAAGTCAACGATAGCAAACGAGATGGTACCGGTTCTGTGTGGTTCTTCATACAGGAATAAGGGCGTTCAGAATATGTTGGATGCAGTTATTGATTTTATGCCGTCACCTCTTGATGTTCCCCCGATTAAGGGTGTTATCCCGAGAACGGAGGAAGAAGCCGTACGTCATTCATCTGATGATGAGCCGTTTGCGGCACTCGCATTTAAGATTATGACTGACCCGTTCGTAGGAAAGCTTGCTTTCTTCCGTGTATACTCTGGTACACTTAACAGCGGTTCTCACGTATACAACTCGGTAAAGGACAACAAAGAGAGAATCGGTCGTATTCTTCAGATGCACGCAAATCACAGAGAAGATATCGAGACAGTATATGCCGGTGATATCGCTGCTGCTGTAGGTCTTAAGAACACTACAACAGGCGATACGCTTTGTGATGAAAAGAACCCGATTATTCTTGAGTCGATGGAATTCCCGGAACCGGTTATCCGTGTTGCGATTGAGCCGAAGACCAAGGCGGGTCAGGAGAAGATGGGTATTGCTCTTGCAAAGCTTGCAGAAGAAGATCCTACCTTCAGAACCTATACAGATGACGAAACCGGTCAGACAATTATCGCCGGAATGGGTGAGCTTCACTTGGAAATCATCGTAGACCGTCTGCTTCGTGAGTTTAAGGTTGAGGCAAATGTAGGTAATCCTCAGGTTTCATACCGTGAGACAATCCGCAAGCCTGCACACGTTAATCACAAGTATGCAAGACAGTCAGGTGGTAAAGGTCAGTACGGACACGTTGTATTGGATATCGAACCGCTCGAGCCGGGCGGCGGCTATATCTTCGAGAACAAGATTGTCGGCGGTGCTATTCCTAAGGAATATATACCGGCTGTTGACGCAGGTATCCAGGGTGCAATGCAGACAGGTGTCCTTGCAGGTTATCCGGTAGTTGACATTAAGTGTACATTGGTTGACGGTTCTTACCACGAAGTCGATTCATCAGAAATGGCATTTAAGATTGCTGCATCGATGGCATTTAAGGAAGGCTGCCGTCAGGGTGATCCTGTTATAATGGAGCCGATTATGAAGGTTGTTGTAAACGTACCGGAGGAATACATGGGCGACGTTATGGGTGACTTAAACTCACGCCGTGGTCAGATTCAGGGTATGGAAGCAAGAACCGGTGCACAGGAGATTACAGCGAACGTTCCGCTTTCCGAGATGTTTGGTTATGCAACAGAGCTTCGTTCAAGAACTCAGGGCCGCGGTCAGTATTCGATGGAGCCGAGCCACTTTGAGGAGTTGCCGAAGAGCATTGCTGAAAAGATTATCAAAGAACGTAATAAAACAGAGGAATAATTTATAAAATAATTAATAAATTATTTTCAAAAAACTATTGAAATTATTTTGATTTCATAGTAAAATATAATTAATCACTTGAAATTAATTAAACGTATTTTTATATTTTAGGAGGAATTTAAAATGGCAAAGGAAAAGTTTGAAAGAACCAAACCCCATGTTAACATTGGTACAATCGGCCACGTTGACCATGGTAAAACAACTCTTACCGCTGCAATCACAAAGGTGCTTGCTCTGAACGGTAAGGCTCAGTACGAGGCTTATGATATGATCGATAAGGCTCCTGAGGAAAGAGAAAGAGGTATCACAATCTCAACTGCACACGTTGAGTACGAGACAGACAAGCGTCACTATGCACACGTTGACTGCCCGGGACACGCTGACTATGTAAAGAACATGATCACCGGTGCTGCTCAGATGGACGG
>CADBUP010000052.1 GCA_902797885.1 uncultured Ruminococcus sp. | reverse complement strand
ATATACCGCAATGGTATGTCCAACCATTTCGGGGAATATCGTGGAAGCTCTTGACCAAGTCTTTAAAACGACTTTTTCGTTCTTCTCATTCATCGCAACTATTCTGGCGAGCAGCTTAGCATCGACGAAAGGACCCTTTTTAATACTTCTTCCCATACGAATAATCCCTCCTTATTTAGCGTTACGTCTCTTGACAATAAACTTGTCGGACTTTTTCTTTTTATTTCTGGTCTTGTAACCGAGTGCGGGCTTACCCCACGGTGTTACAGGACTGGGCATACCGATAGGTGACTTACCTTCACCACCACCGTGCGGATGGTCGTTCGGGTTCATAACAACACCGCGGACGGTAGGTCTGAAGCCCATATGGCGCTTTCTTCCTGCCTTACCGAGATTGATGTTTTCGTAATCCAGGTTACCAACCTGACCTATCGTTGCACGGCAGTTGAGTCTGATCATACGAACTTCACCGGAAGGAAGTCTAACCTGACCGTAGCCGTTTTCTTTAGCCATAAGCTGTGCAGTATTACCTGCGCTGCGGACTAACTGTCCGCCCTTACCCGGGTAAAGCTCAATGTTATAAATGAGAGTACCAACGGGGATATCTTTAATTTCCATTGCGTTACCGGGTTTAATATCTGAACCTTCGCCCGATACAACTACATCACCCTTCTTGAGTCCGAGCGGAGCGATAATATAAGTCTTTTCGCCGTCCTCATACTGAAGCAGTGCAATGTTTGCCGATCTGTTAGGATCGTATTCTACTGAAAGAACAGTTGCGTTCATTCCATCCTTATAGCGCTTAAAATCAATAACTCTGTATTTTCTCTTCGCGCCGCCGCCGCGGTGTCTGACTGTTATTCTACCGTTAGCGTTACGTCCAGCCTTGCTGTGAAGGGGACGAAGCAGAGATTTCTCAGGTGCAACCTTATCAATCTCTTCAAATGTTGAAACAGTCATCTGACGCAGCGAAGGTGTGGTAGGATTATATTTCTTAATTCCCATTTTTAAATCTCCTTATCTGCAAATTTTGAAACTATGATTTTATCAGTTCTCGAAAAGCTCGATTGTCTTGCTGCCTTCTTTGAGTTTTACAACAGCCTTTTTCCAGTCGGCTCTCTTGCCGGCGAAAACACCCTGTCTCTTTGGCTTGCCATCATAGTTCATGGTTGTAACCTTTTCAACTTCAACCTTAAATATCTCTTCAACAGCCTTTTTGATTTCGATCTTGTTTGCGTTCTTAGCAACCTCAAAGGTGTACTTTCTGTCCGCAGTCTGATCCATACTCTGTTCAGTGATTATAGGTCTTTTTATAATATCATAAGATAACATTATGCGTACACCTCCTCAAGCTTTGTTACGGCATCCTTTAAAATGATGCACTTTGTATGGCTTAAAACCTCATAAGTATTGATTGCACCAACATAGGTTGTATCAACACCCTTGATGTTTCTTGCAGAAGCTACGATATTCTTGTCGTTATCGGGAAGAACTATGAGAGCCTTCTCTGTAACATTGAGGTTTTTAAGGAGATTTGCAACCTGCTTGGTCTTAATCTCAGGTGCCTCAAATGCGTCAAGAACAATAACCTCGCTGTCCTGAAGCTTAGCTGTAAGAGCAGACTTCAAAGCAAGTCTTCTTACTTTCTTGTTCAGTGTGTATCTGTAGTCTCTGGGCTTCGGGCCGAGTGCAACACCACCGCCAACCCACTGCGGAGCTCTGATACTACCCTGTCTTGCGCGGCCTGTACCCTTCTGTCTCCAGGGCTTGATACCACCGCCGCGTACTTCTGTACGAGTTTTCGTGCTCTGTGTGCCCTGTCTCTGATTTGCAAGGTAGTTTACTACCACTTCATGCATAACATCAGTTCTGACATCAACGCCGAAAACATTTTCATTCAAATCCATATTGCCGACTACCTTACCGTCAGCGTTATAAATATCTACTGTAGGCATTAGCTATTTCCTCCTCTCTCTGCGGTTTAGGCGTTAGCCTTTACTGCGTTTTTAACAACGAGCAATCCGCCCTTAGGTCCGGGAACCGAACCCTTAACCAGCAGAAGATTGCGTTCTGTATCTACTTTAACAAGGTCTAAGTTCTGGATAGTAACTGTATCCACGCCGTAATGACCCGGAAGCTTCTTACCCTTAAATACTCTTGACGGGTCAGAGCAAGCACCCAAAGAACCGGGACCTCTGTGATAGTGACTGCCGTGAGCCATAGGACCTCTGTGAGTGCCCCATCTCTTGATTGTGCCGGCATAACCGTGACCCTTACTTGTTCCGGTAACATCAAGAACGTCACCGTCCGCAAACTGGTCAACACCGAGTACATCGCCGACATTAAGCTCAGCAGCATTGTCAAGCTTAAATTCTTTAAGATAACGTTTAACGGGAACGTTTGCCTTAGCAAAATGTCCCTTTTCAGGTTTGTTTGATCTCTTTTCCTTCTTGTCCATAAAGCCGACCTGAACAGCGGTATAACCGTCAACGTCATCCGTCTTTTTCTGAACAACAGGACAAGGACCTGCTTCTATAACCGTAACCGGTATAAGATTGCCGTCCTCAGTAAAGATCTGGGTCATTCCTATTTTTTTACCCAAGATTGCCTTTTTCATTTTTATCCTCCTATTTTACACAAGCATCGGTTTCAACGAAACATACCTGCGGGTCATTGGTTGACAAGACGCCAACATAACCAAAATTATTTTTTGCAAATCTTATTCCGCATAACACTTAATGAAGAACCGCGGACTTTCTTCACCGTAAGCCAAAACTAAATCTTCAGCTCAATGTCAACGCCTGCGGGCAAATCCAGATGCTTCAAAGCGTCGATGGTCTTGTTTGTGGGACCTAATACGTCGATGAGTCTCTTGTGAGTTCTGAGCTCAAACTGCTCACGACTGTCCTTGTACTTATGAACCGCTCTCAGAATAGTAACAACTTCCTTTCTGGTAGGAAGCGGAATCGGACCTGAAACCTTTGATCCTGTTCTCTTCGCTGTTTCAACAATCTTAGCGGCGCTCTGGTCTATAAGATTGTGGTCATAAGACTTTAATCTGATTCTGATTTTCTCTGCTGCCATTCTATACCCTCCTTAAATAATAAGTTTACACTGTGCCGGGCGTTTCGCACAGACTCAAAATTAAAACCCGATTCCGACAAACCCCAAAATTCAGGGTAACGGTCCGGGACGTACAGACACAAAAATACTGCTCAGCGACATCAGCATACTGCCGCAATTGTGCAATCAAATGTATAAAATCTGTATTCTGCTCAAAAGTGTGACCCTTCCGCCCGTTTTTTTAAACCGGACAATCTCCTCTGAAATTCCCAAAATGCCGTGATTTTCGCGGCTTTTGCCACCTTCAGATTCATCGTATGTCTTTGTCACGCCTAACTATTATACTACGAATGCCTTAAAGTGTCAAGTTTTTTTATCGTTTTCGGACAAGTTTTTAAAATTTTGTAAACTTTGTATATTACAATAATTTTTGTCCGCTTTGACTGGTAAAGTTGCACAAAAGCACAAGGAAAATGTATTTCCTGTGCTTTTGTGCAAAAATATTATTCGTCTTCATCAAATGGAGTTGGCGTTACGGCTTCGATGCCGCCATCTTTATTATACCAATCTGTTGTTTTTTCACTTTTATCGTCAAATCCATATAATGTTAATCCGGATATTTTGTCTTTTTCTATTCTATCCGGATCTCTGGTAAACTTCGGCCACGACATTTAATCACCTCCATTCCAAGGGCAGCCTTTGACTCCTTGTATTTTTATTGTATCACAACTTTAGGTTGTTGTCAATAACAACTTTTAGGATTTATGATTATTTTAAAAAGTTTGCTACAATATATATTGGTGATGTAAAATGTTAAAAAATCTGAAAATTCTGAGAAATAAAAATAATATTACACAACAACAACTTGCTGACATTATATCTGTTAGCCAGCAATCTATTAATAAATACGAAAATCATAACATCGAGCCCGATATTTCAACCCTTATTGCATTAGCAGATTATTTCGATGTATCCGTAGATTACTTAATCGGCAGGACAAGTAATGAAAAAAATGTTTCTTTCGATTTTAATTTAATAAATAAAACTGAATCAAAAATAATCTGCAAATTACGTTTATTAAATAAAAAACAAAGGGAGGTTGTTATCTCTCTTATTAACAGCTATTTAGATTAATTTATAATCAAAAGCACATCAATCTCTTATAATGTCCTTTGCGTTTTCAAAGTCGCTTTCAGCAACAATAATATCTACGCCGAGGATTGTTCTCCCAAGCACAATCCGGTTATAGCTGTCGCTTCCTCTAAATCTTTTAAAGGCAAAGATTCCCTCTGATTTGAGCTTCGCGATAATCACATCGGCTTCAAACTCATTCGCCGCAACGTATACAAGGCATGGTGTCTCATCGTGGTTTATCTCATCCTTAAGTTCCTCAATCAAATTAACGCCGCACTCGGGGCATACGGTTATCCCAACCCGATATTCGGCCCTGCAATTCGGACAAAACATAAAATTCGACTCCTTTCGATTTAACCTAATTTAACCTAATTTATTGCTGAGCAGAGCGAACTGTTCTAAGCTTAGCTTCTCACCTCTTATGTTTTCATCAAGTCCCATCCCCGAAAGAGCCTGTACCACGTCCTCTTTTGTCACACTCATATATGGACTTTTTGAAAGCGCATTGACAAGCGTCTTTCTGCGCTGGCCGAAGGCGGATTTAACAACCGAAAAAAACTTTTTCTCACTATTCACGGTAACCGACGGCGTCTCGCCTACCTCAAGATGAACTACGCTTGACGCAACCTTTGGCTGTGGAATAAAGCAATGCGGCTCTGCCTTACAGATTATATGCGGCTTTGAATAATACTGAACCGCAACCGACAATGCTCCGTATTCCTTCCCGCCGCAAGAGGCACACATTCTCTCGGCAACCTCCTTCTGAACCATTAATGTCATCGACTTAACGGGAATTTTATCTTCAAGCAGCTTCATCACAATCGGCGTTGTTATATAATAAGGAAGATTCGCAGCCACGTGAAAAGGCTTGCCGTCAAATTCCTCTGCACAAAGCTTCTTAATATCCACTTTTAATATATCATTGTTTATCAGCTTAAAGTTATCAAATTCAGCCATTGATTCGTTCAAAATAGGTACAAGCGCCTTATCTATCTCGACCGCAACACATTTCGCACCCGTCAAAGCAAGCCGCCGCGTCAGCGTCCCTGCACCGGGACCGATTTCAAGCACATACTCATTTGAATTAAGTCTCGCCGACTCTGTTATTTTATTCAAAACATTTTCATCTATTAAAAAATTCTGTCCGAGTGATTTTGAAAACGAAAAACCATGGCGCCCAATAAGCGCCTTTAACTCGGATGGGTTACTTAAATTCATATCAGTCTCCAATCCCTTTTCATACAATTTCTCTGTCTTTTGGTTTATTTATAATCTTTTTAACCAAATACCTAATCAGCTGCATAACATAGCTAAGCAGGAGGCACGCCGCATAGATTACCGCGGCTCTTATACCAAATCTCTTAGGAATATCCAGGATTCCCCTTGCCGTAAGATAATTGTTAAGAAGAACAATCATAAGGCAATGAATTAAATACACCGTGTATGTAGAACGGTCAAACGGAGCAAGAGGCTTTAGCGCCGAGCCGCCGCCCAAAGTAAACAGCTGGGATACCATATAAAAAAATAATATTGCACTCATACTGTACAAGATATTAAAAAGCTCAAGCCACACGGGTTCGTGCCCGAGCGTTGCAAGCGCCAAAAATACATACAACACCGCACATATAATAAATGTAAGCGTAATCATAATCTTATTGTTTTTCAGATAACCCCTAAACTCTTCATAGTTCTTTCCTATTAAACAGCCCGCTGTCCAGTATATCTGATATCTTAAAAAGCAGTTCGAAACACTAAAATCCGGCATCGACGGGAAAAGCGTTGTCAGAACAGAAGGCAGATACTGTGCGCAGATTGCTGTAATAATCGCCGAAAACGCAATATGCACCGCAGCATTTCCGCGTTTAAACAGAAGCATCCATAGCGGAGCCAAAAGCTCAAACTGTACGAGAACAATTATAAAATAAAAGTGCGCCCATATATCGCCGCATATAAGATGCCATATGAGGTCGCTTGCACTAAACTTATATACACCCATTCTGCAGAAATACATATAATATACTGTCGCCCAAAATACATAAGGCACAATAATTCTGAAAAACCTCGACACATAGTACCTTGCAAAATCTATTCCATCGCCCTTATGTAAAAACAATTTAACTCCGCTCAACATAAGAAACCCTTGAACCACAAAGGATGAAAGCTTTTGCGCCGAAAATACTATTCCGAAGAAATTTGTACCCTTCGGCATATCCGTCACTACTTCGGACGAAATATGAATAAATATCACTATAAGACAAAATACAATATTTAAAAACACTATATCGGGCTTACGTCTGTGTGTAGTTTGACTCATAATTCGATCTCCCATACTGCAAATATAAGTTTAGTATAGCTTAAATACCGAAAAAAGTCAAGAATTGTGAATATTTTAACTCTTATAGAATTATCTGTAACACAAATTTAAAATAATTGTAAAATAATTGTCTTTTTGTATTTACAAAACCGAAAAAATATGTTATAATAGATGTGATTTGGAGAAGAAGCAGAAACTGACCGTAATTTATTTATGACTGTTTATATAACGCTGCACATTGACAACACAACGCTTTGTTAAGGGCACTGATGATCGGCAGCATATATTTATGCGTCTTTCTTTAAAAAGCAGAACTATTTTTAAAGGGGTGTTGTTTTTTGTACGTACAAAATGATTTAAGCAGAATAAAAACGAATCTTTCCAACAACGTTGGACACAAAGTCAAGCTCAAGGCTAAACAGGGCAGAAAGCAAATTATAGTACGCGAAGGAGTAATTGAAGGAATTTACCCGAGTATCTTCACCGTTAAGCTTGATGTTCACAACGACATACCAACGAGCGAAAGACGCGTTTCATATAGTTATGCCGACGTTTTGACAAGAACGGTCGAACTCATAGTATGTGAACCGGAAGAAAAGGAATAATAAGCGGCGTATACAATTTCTTAATTCCTATAAGAATTCATCGCTTAATATAAATATGTTACTGCTACCGAGTAGTAGAATGCAAAGCATTCGGGGCAATCCCTCATTTTGTGTAAACCTCAAAATTTACTCCAAAATGATAATATAATCTAAGTAGTTTTTGTGGGCTGAAAGCCGGATTTTGGCTTTCAGCCCTTAATCATAATATAGCATGAAATTGCCGGCATGTCAAGGGCGCCCTCGT
>CADBUP010000051.1 GCA_902797885.1 uncultured Ruminococcus sp. | reverse complement strand
GACGGTGACGACGCCCTGATTAAATCTGCCGTAATACTTAGGCTTTCCGTCCTCGTCAACATAAGGTGTGAGGAAGCTTCTGCAGCCCATGCAGGTAAAGCAATGACCTTCGCCGTTTTTATCTATCTTTGTTTCAAGCATAATCTTTTCGGAAATATAATCCGGAACCATTCTCTTTGCGGTGCACTTTGCCGCGAGCTTAGTTAAATAGAAATACTTCCCGTCCTCGGTGATATTGTCTTCTTCGAGAACATAAATAAGCTTTGGAAAGGCAGGAGTAACCCAAACTCCTTTTTCATTTTTGACGCCGCGGTAACGCTGTTCGAGAACCTCCTCGATAATCATTGCGAGGTCGCTCTTTTCCTGTTCGTTCTTTGCCTCATTAAGGTACATAAATACAGTCACGAAAGGAGCCTGGCCGTTGGTCGTAAGCAATGTCACAACCTGATACTGGATTGTTTGGACGCCCTTGCTTACTTCGCTCCGCAGACGTTTTTCAACAACATTATTAAACGCCTCGGGCGAAAGCTCGACATTGACTTCTTCAAGCTCTGTCTTAAGGTCGCGAATAATTTTCTCGCGGCTTACCTGAACAAAAGGCGCAAGATGAGCGAGAGAAATAGATTGACCTCCGTACTGATTAGAAGCGACCTGAGCGATAATCTGAGTGGCAATATTGCACGCAGTCGAAAAGCTATGAGGACGTTCAATGAGGGTTCCTGTAATGACGGTTCCGTTTTGAAGCATATCCTCAAGGTTAACCAAATCACAGTTGTGCATATGCTGAGCATAATAGTCGGTGTCGTGAAAGTGTATTATGCCTTGATTATGGGCATCAACAATGTCCTGAGGAAGGAGTATTCGGTTTGTTATATCGCGGGATACTTCCCCCGCCATATAGTCTCTCTGTGTCGAGTTAACTACGGGATTTTTATTTGAGTTTTCTTGCTTTGCTTCTTCGTTATTACACTCGATTAAACTTAAAATCTTATCATCGGTGGTGTTAGACTGTCGGACAAGGGTTCTTGTATATCTATATGTAATATATGCCTTAGCAACTTCAAATGCACCATGAGCCATTATCTGTTTTTCGACCATATCCTGAACCTCTTCAACGCTGGGTGAATGACCCAAGCCTTCACAAGAAAGAACCACGCTTTCGGCGATTCGGTCAATCTGTCTCGGCGTCATCTGTGATTCAGGCTCTATAGCGTTATTCGCCTTTGTTATAGCCTTAATTATTTTATTTATGTCAAATACTACTTCGGAACCGTTTCTTTTAATTATTTTCATAACCCTTTACCCTCTTTTATACTGATTTTCATTTCCGATTTTAGCTTGCGTTTTCAAAATATTTCAACTAAGTTGCATTATTTTACTCTATGCCAAACACAAGATATTGTGTTTGGTGCACCTAATACTATAGCATATATTGGATGTGTTGTCAACATAAAAATTGCTATGTAACAAATTTGTAACATACATAGTTTTCCAAAGTCTAAGTTTTGCGCGATAATCCGATAAGTGAATATCATAAATTATTAGATAAGTGTTCACAGAAAGTTTATTTTTTCGCTCTTGACAAGTTAATATAAATAGTACAAAATATAATGTGTGAGTTTAATTGCATCATATGAAAGGTTGGTTGTGTATGCAAAAAGAAAAGAATAAATCGGGAATCTTTGTCAATATTTCCGGTTTTTTTAAGAGGATTTTTTCTAAATTGGCAAGCTTACCTGTTTGGGGAAAGCTTGGTCGGTTTATTAAAAATCACAAGGTAATTTCATCTGTTATCGCCATTGTCCTTGTTGCGGTGATTGCCATGTCGGCTGTCAACGCTCATAAGCGCAAGGCGGAAAAAGGTTCGGCTGATACAGAAGCGGCGGCGGAGAGAAGAACAATATCCGAAAGCATATCGGGAAGCTCTACCATAGAGGCGAATAATGAGTATTCGGTTGTTCCTCTGGTAACCGGCGAAATCCTTGAAGCAAACTTTGAAGAGGGCGATACGGTAAAGAAAGACCAGGTTTTGTATAAAATTGATTCATCCACGGTCGAAACAAGTGTTAAAAGCGCAGATTTAGCGGTTGAGAAATCACAGATTGCGTATGATAAAGCCTTAAAGTCGCATACGGACGAAATTTCACAAAAAACTAACGAAAGCAATGCGCTTTCCATTCAAAAAGCACAGAATACATATAATGAAGCTCTTGATTCAGTCAACGACCTGACGGTAAGGGCGGGAACGTCGGGTACAGTCAACGAGGTATACGTTTCCGTCGGAGATAAAGTCACGGCGGGGGCTAAAATTGCTGATATTACTGATAACGAGCATCTTAAAGCACGTGTTCCGTTTAACGCATCTGATGCGGAAAATATTTATAGCGGTGAGGATGCAACGGTTACGCTGGTTAACTCGGGTTCGGTACTTTCGGGTACGGTTATCTCAGTCAGCAGCGGCAGCGAATCAACCGTCGGAAGTATGAAAGTAAAGTATGTAACAATAGAAGTTGATAATCCGGGAGCCGTTCAAGAGGGGGAGTCTGTCACCGCTATGGTTGGCGGTTATGCCTGCAACGATGTCGGTTCGTTTGAATCGGCTGAAAAAAGAACGGTTATCGCTGAAGTACCCGGGGACATTTCAAGCGTATGGGTTGTGAAGGGCGATTATCTTTTAGAAGGAAGTACTATCGCCACCATAAACTCTGACTCTGTTGATAAACAGAAGAAGGACGCCGATATTTCACTTCGTGAAGCAAAGCTCAAACAGGAGAGCGCAAAGCTTGAACAAATGGACGGCGATGACTATGCTTCAAAGCTGAAAAGTGCACGGCTTGCGCTTGACGACGCTCTTTTACAAAGAGATAAAATGTATAAAGAGCTTGACGATTACACCATTAAGGCGCCGATTGACGGCACAGTTGTTTCAAAAAAGAAAAAGGCCGGTGACAAGATTGAAAGCGGCGGCGGAGCGTCCGCGGCGGCGTCGGCTTCATCGGCATCGTCCTCATCAAGTTCGAACGTACTTGCCGTAATCTATGATATGAGCAGTCTTTGCTTTGAACTCAGCGTAGACGAGCTCGATGTAAAAAAAGTTGAGGTCGGCCAGGAGGTTGAGATTACCGCTGATGCGGTTGAGGGAAAGACGTACACCGGTATTGTCGAAAATGTAAGCGTAAACGGAACTGTCGGAACTAACGGGGTTACCACTTATCCGGCAAAGGTAAGAATTCAGGACGCGGACGATAAGCTTCTTCCCGGAATGAATATAGACGCGGTTATAACGGTTGAAAAGGCCGAAAATGTTATTGCGGTTCCGCTAAGAGCGGTTAACCGCGGAAATACTGTTTATGTTAAAGGAAGTAAATCCGACGATACAGATAAGGCCCCCGAAGGATTTAAAACTGTACAGGTTGAAACAGGTATTAGTGATGACAACTATATAGAGATTAAGTCGGGAATTAGTGAAAACGATACTGTTTATGTTACACCAATATCCGGAGACAGCAATCAGCAGATGCCGGGAATGGGCGGAATGCCCGGTCAGGGCGGACCCGGCGGCGGAGGAGGAATGCCGGGCGGCGGACCCGGCGGCGGAGGTGGCAGATAATGACACCTTTGATAGAATTTAAAGATATATATAAGATTTATCACATGGGAGATACAGAGGTTCACGCGATAGACGGAATTTCACTTGCTGTGTATAAGGGTGAATTTGTCGCTATTGTCGGCCAGTCGGGAAGCGGAAAATCGACTTGTATGAATATAATCGGATGTCTTGACGTTCCGACAAGCGGGCAATATTTTTTGGATGGCAAGGATGTAAGTCAGATGAATGATGATGAACAGGCCGAAATCCGAAATAAAAAACTTGGATTTATATTTCAGCAATATAACCTTATAACTAAGCTGACCGTCTTGCAAAATGTTGAACTTCCGCTTCTTTATGCCGGACTGTCCGAAAGGGAACAGGAAGAGCGTGCCCTTGCATCGCTCGAACGTGTCGGTCTTCGTGAAAAGGCACAAAATATGCCCGCTCAGCTTTCAGGCGGTCAGCAACAGCGTGTTTCGATTGCACGGGCGCTCGCCGGCGACCCGTCGATTATACTTGCGGATGAGCCGACCGGCGCTTTGGATTCAAGAACGGGTAAGGAGGTTCTCGGTTTTCTGAAAAAGCTCCACAAAGAGGGAAATACAATAGTTCTTATTACCCATGATAACACGATTGCCGCTCAGGCGGAACGGGTTATCAGAATCCAGGACGGAAGAGTTGTTTATGACGGAGATCCGGATATAACAAAATTCGCAACCGTTGCGCACGCGGGCGACGAGGAGGAGGGTGACGCAGTTGAGTCTTAAAAAATCATTTGAACTTGCCCTTGCCAATATTTTGTATGACAAAAAACGCTCGATTCTTACTATGCTTGGTATAATCGTCGGCGTTGCGGCAGTAATAATTCTTATCAGTCTTATGAACGGAATGACTACAATGATTTCCGATAAATTTAACGAGATAGGAACAACCACGCTAACCGTAACGGTACAGGACAGAGGTGGAAGCCGAACGGTAAAAGAAGAGGATATGTATAGTCTCCGTGACGAAAATCCCGACTTGCTCACCGGAGTGTCGCCGTCCGTTATGATTTCGCGTGCAACGATTAAGGTAAACGGAAGCACGGATACAATCACAACAAATGCAACCGGTGTGAGCGAAGAGTATGCCAATATGAAGAAGTTGAATGTAACTAACGGCAGGTTTCTGGACTATATGGATATAGAAAAAATCTCAAAGGTCTGTGTAGTCGGTACATATATTCAAAAAGAATTTTTCGGAATGTCATCAGCGCTCGGAAATCAAATAAAGATAAACGGTATCCCATATACAGTAGTGGGAGTGCTCGAGGAAAAGGACAATTCAGAGAGTAACGGCTCGGATGATGTTATATATATTCCTTATACAACCGCGCTGAGAAACGGTACTTCGTCATCGATTTCTTCCTACACGCTAACCGCCGCGTCTGATGAAAAGATAGACGAGGCCCTGGCGCTTGTTAAGAAGAAGCTTTTTGAGATACTCGGTGACGAGGATTATTTCTCGGCAACAAGTATGACACAGATAATAGATATGGCGATGGAAATGGTCGGAAAGATGAAAATTCTTCTTGTTGCCATTGCGGGAATATCCCTCCTTGTCGGAGGTATAGGCATAATGAATAT
>CADBUP010000050.1 GCA_902797885.1 uncultured Ruminococcus sp. | reverse complement strand
GCTCGTCAGGTAGGTGTTCCTTACATCATCGTATTCATGAACAAGTGCGATATGGTAGATGATGAGGAGCTTCTTGAGCTCGTTGAGATGGAGATCACAGAGCAGCTTGAAGAGTATGACTTCAAAGGCTGCCCGATCATCAAGGGTTCAGCTCTTAGGTTCTCGAAAGTGATTCAACAGATCCTAACGCTCCTGAGTATGCTTGCATCCACGAGCTCATGGACGCTGTAGATGACTATATTCCTACTCCCGACAGAAAGAGCGATCAGCCGTTCCTTATGCCGGTCGAGGATGTATTCTCAATCACCGGTCGTGGTACAGTTGCTACCGGCCGTGTTGAGAGAGGTCGTCTTAATATGTCTGACGAAGTTGAAATCGTTGGTCTCGCTGAAGAGTCAAAGAAGACTGTTGTTACAGGTATCGAGATGTTTAGAAAGCTTCTTGACTATGCAGAAGCAGGTGACAACATCGGTGCTCTTCTCCGTGGTATTTCAAGAGATGAAATCGAAAGAGGACAGGTTCTTGCAAAGCCGGGTACAATCACACCTCATACTGAGTTCAAGGGCAACGTTTATGTCCTGACAAAGGAAGAGGGCGGTCGTCACACTCCGTTCTTTACAAACTACAGACCTCAGTTCTATTTCAGAACAACTGACGTTACCGGTATCGTTAACCTTCCGGAAGGCACAGAGATGTGCATGCCCGGTGACAACGTTGCTATGGACGTTAAACTGAACACAACAATCGCTATCGAAAAGGGTCTCCGTTTCGCTATTCGTGAAGGCGGCAGAACTGTAGGTTCGGGCGTTGTAACTGAAATCGTTAAATAATTTTAACAAATAATAAATACCCGCGGCGTATTTTAAAGCTGCGGGTATTTTTGTATAAACATAAAATTTTAGTCAGTCATTAAATTTAATGCGTTTTGAATGGATCGTTCTTTCTCAATGGCGTATTTTACGGTATAGGCGGTTCCTCCTCGCGGAGTTGGCATATAAAAAATGCAATGACTGCTGTTATCAACCATAAATCTGTTTCGTTTCTGCATACAACCTTCATAATATTCATCAGAAACATATATAACCTCATCAGCAAGCCGTAAGATTCGGTCATATTCGTTAATATCAGTTTTTCTCCATCCTTGTGTTTGGTTTTTGCATGGAAGAGCCAAAATAAGGCGAACTTTTGGTATATCATTACGGACAGCCAAAACAAGCTGTGATGCAAGTGTATCAAATCCCATAGCACCGCCGCAAATAAAATCGGTAACGTCATCTTGTACCAAATTCTTTATTATATCATATGTATTTTGTCTGAGCAGTTTGAGGTGTGATGCATCTATATATCTGCGCCCGGTAAAACAGCAGCATTTTTCAATCTTGTTCATTGTCCGAATGTCCCCTTTATTTTACATTATTTCTCAGTTAAGAGTATAGCATAATAAGCCCGCGCTGTCAATCAATAAAAAGTTGCACAAAAATATACGTCGAAAAACCGTGTTTCGGCGTTCTATAAAATTAGAAAGCGGGGCGGTCAACCGCGCTCATCTTGCACAACATTTTGGGGATGCTCTGTTGAGAAACACATCATAAAGCGGATTTTTTGAAATGTTACAAAAATATTACATTATATAAAAATATATGAAATATTAATAAAAAATCATTATATACGGCTTTGAAATATGAAAAAATGACGGAAAGACTTGATTTTTTATGCAAAACGTGGTATAATTTTATTTGTTCAGGCAAAATAGTGTTACAATTTTGTTTCGGGACGATTACGAAATCAGAGGTGGATTTAATGCATAAGCAGATAATGGCGGCAGTTGTTTTTATGACTGTGATGATTATGACAATAGCTGCTCCTTGCGCTGTATTCGGTAAGGAATTTTCAGATGTACCGATTACGGCATCATATTATAAGGCGGTTGACAGATTGAGTAATGACGGTGTCATTCAGGGTAGAGGCGATGGGGTATTTGGCCCGTCGGATAATACAACGCGTGCGGAGTTTTGTGCCTTTTTGGCCCGTGCAAATAATTTCAGTGAAACATATACGGCGGTTACTCTTCCGTTCACCGATGTTAAGAGCGGGAACTGGGCAGAGAGCTATATCTCTTATTGTTATTCAAACGGCTATGTAAACGGTATGAGTGCGGATACATTTTCACCGAGCAGTAACATTACCTGCGAACAGGCGGTTAAAATGGTTGTATGCGCATCGGGTGTCGGAGATGAGTCGCTTTCAAATGTAGGACCCAAATGGTATTCCGGGTATCTTAATGTTGCAAAGAAGTACAACCTTCTTGACGGAGTTGAAGTAGAGGTATCAAAACCGGCAACAAGAGCGTTTGTTGCACAGGTTGTATATAATTCAATGCTGGTCAGCGGCGAGGATAAAACGACAGTCGGTGACCATGCGGTTGACGTAGGCGGAAATAACAGTGGAAAAGGAACTTCGTCAATAACATCTACCGGAAACACAACGGCTTCGACCGGTTATGAACCCGAGGAAATATGGGAGCCGAGCCAAGAGGATGCGGTTTGGAAGTATTATCAGTATTATGGTGAGGATTATGAGCAGTATATGAAAGAGGATGAAGATTCACAGACATATACGACACCCGATTCAAGCAGTGATGACGAAGATGACATTATTTCAAGTTATGTTCCAAAGGGCTCGTCAGACGGAATACTGATTGCCATTGACCCCGGACACAATTATAACGGGGTGGATACAGGT
The DNA here is from genome assembly GCA_902797885.1 of uncultured Ruminococcus sp. Classification (GTDB taxonomy): domain Bacteria; phylum Bacillota; class Clostridia; order Monoglobales; family Monoglobaceae; genus UMGS1820. The sequence goes on along the minus strand of CADBUP010000050.1, from coordinate 44,802 downwards.
GCGACAGGAAATGGTCTGCGTGAGCAGGATATTACCTATTATATAGCCGAAAAACTTAAACCCGAGCTTGAGAGAAACGGATTTAATGTGATAATGACAAGAAATTCGATAAAGGATAATGTTTCAAACGAATCGGTAAGTGCAAGTCTTAACCGCCGTGCGGAAATAGCAAACCGAAGCGGGGCCGACTTATTTGTTTCGATTCATTGTAACGCAGGCGGCGGAACGGGAATAGAAACATATTACTGCACAGGCTCGGAGACAAGCAAGACATTCGCATCATTTATTCAGAAGAATGTTGTATCAGAGATTGGGCTTAGAAACCGCGGTGTTAAGTCGGCGAGATATGCGGTTTTGAGAAACACAAATATGCCGGCGCTTCTTCTCGAAACAGCGTTTATTGATACGGCGTCGGATGCGGCTGTTCTGGGTGACCCCGACCGTCAGCAGGCATATGCTGAAGCGATTGCAAAGGGTATATGTGAGTATATGGGAGTAGAATATAAATAATAACAAAAGGCTGTTATAACATAACAGCCTTTTTGAATATAGCACAGGAGGATATAGATGGGCATAAAAGAAAAGCCGGAGCTGCTTGCGCCGGCAGGAAATTTAGAGAAATTAAAAATTGCAATAGAGTATGGTGCGGATGCGGTGTATATAGGCGGCGAGGAATTTTCTCTTCGTGTGGCAGCGGATAACTTTACTAATGATGAGATAAAGCTGGGCGTTGATTTTGCTAAGGCAAGGGGAAAAAAGGTTTATCTGACGGCAAATATTATTCCGCATAATAAGGATATCGATGAGTATGGAAGGTTTTTAAATGATGTTAAAGATTTAGGCTTAGATGCGGTTATACTCTCTGATTTAGGGATGTTCGACGTGACCAAAGAACTTGCACCCGGGCTTGAAATACACATAAGCACACAGGCAAATAATGTTAATTACCGAAGTGCGCAAAAATGGTATGAGATGGGTGCAAAGCGCGTCATCCTTGCGCGTGAGATGTCTCTTGATGAAATAAGCGAGATACGGAGACGAACCGACAAGGACCTTGAGCTTGAGGCGTTTGTACACGGGGCGATGTGCATATCGTATTCAGGCAGGTGCCTGTTGAGTAATTATATGGCGGGGCGTGACGGAAACGGCGGTGCGTGTGCACATCCCTGCCGCTGGAAGTATTATTTAATGGAAGAAAAGCGGCCGGGCGAATATATGCCGGTCTTTGAAAATGAACGCGGAACCTTCATATATAACTCAAAGGATTTATGTATGATAAATCACATAGACAAACTTGTTGAAAGCGGGTTGACAAGTTTTAAGATAGAGGGGAGAGTCAAATCGGAATTCTATGTGGCAACGGTTGTTGCGGCTTATCGGCGTGCCATTGACAGTTATTTTGAAAACCCCGATGCGTGGGAGCCGAATCCGGAATGGCTCAGTGAGCTCAAAAAGGTCAGCCACAGAGATTATACAACGGGTTTTTATTTCGGCAGACCGGGAGGAACCGAACAGCATTATGCCAGTAGCTCGTATATACGTGAGTATGATATGGTTGGGGTTGCTGAAGGATATGATGAAAAGACAAATATGGCGAAGATAGTTCAGAAAAATAGATTCTTTAAGGGGGATGAGGTTGAATTTCTTTGTCCTGACGGAAGCTTCTTCACTCAAAAGATAGAGTATATGACGGATGCTGACGGAAATGAAATTGAGGTGGCAAATCGTCCGCAGAGCATAGCATATGTCAAAACAGATAAAAAAGTGCTCAAGGATTCGTTTATGAGGAAGAGGAGAGAAAAATAATGTTGCATAAGTTGGCCGTTACATATTTGTAAAAGTTTAACTGACGTATTTATATTGACTTTTTTGCACAAAAGTGTTACAATAATACCAAAAGATTAATAGTGGTAATGTATAATTAAAAGAAAACGGAGGTTAGTTTTATGAAAACCACAAAAAGATTATTGTGCCTGGTGCTGTCGCTTGCGATGATTATCAGCTGTGCTGCGATGGTGACTGTTTCGGCAGAGGGTACGACAAAGAAATTAACAGATGTGAATGACAGCGAGATTTACTATGATGCGGTAAATACGCTCAGCATCATGGGTATTATCAACGGTTACACAGATGGAACATTCAAACCTAACCAGAATGTTACACGAGCAGAGTTTACTGCTATGCTTATGAGAACGCTTAAATTGGGTGATACCGGAAGCAAGAGCGCTGCCGGCTTACCGTTTAGTGATATAGATGATAACAACTCTGATATTAACTGGGCTATTCCTAATATTAATACTGCATACGGTAAGGGTATTATCAATGGCTATGAGGATGGAACCTTCAGACCGAGCGACAATGTTGCTTATGAAGAAGCGGTTAAGATGATTGTCTGCACCTTAGGCTATGGCTCAAATGTTGACGTGTCTGTATCACCGTGGTATGCAAATTACATTTCGGTTGCAAGCCAGATAGGAGTAACAAAGACTGCAAGTAAAATCGGACAAGTAGAGACTCCTGCGTCACGTGCTTGCATTGCTCAGCTTCTTTATGACTCGCTTGAAGTTAAGCTTGTTGAGAATGATAAGAAAACCACCAACACAATACTCAGTTCATATCTCGGATATGTAAGAGGTACGGGTACGATCTATTCAAATAACATTACGAGTCTCGCGAGTGCGGATGTAAATCTCCGCGATGATGAAATTCAGATTAACGGGAAAGATGATAATTCTAATTCCTATGAGCTTCATACATATATTACAACAGATGCAAGCCTTAAAGAACGTCTCGGCTATGAGGTAGAGTATTATTATAAGAATGACAACTCAAGCGACAGAACTCTTATGTTCTGTACACTTAAGGGTAAGGAACCTGTTGTTATAAATGCCAAGAATATAGAAACAAGCTCAACCGATGGTAGTCAGGTCAAGTATTATGAAAAAGAAAATGATGACAAGACAAAGAGTTTGTCACTTGCTTCGGACAATAAGGTTATTTATAACGGAAAGTACACAGGTTCAAGCTTCGATGCATCAAGTGACATTCCTAAAATCGGACAAGTTAAGTTTATAGACTCTGATAGTGATGGAAAATATGATGTAATCGATATTACTTCTTATGATGTATACTATGTTTCGACAAAGGATACTTCTTCTACATCAATTATAGATAATCTTGTAATGAAAGCGGACAACAAGATTCTTAATCTTGATGTAGATAAAGACAGAAATCTCAGTATTGTGAATAAAGATGGAAAGACCGTTACATATAGCTCAATTTCAACAGGAAATATTATCTGTGTTGCGAAGAGTAAGAGTGGTACAATCACCACAAAGGCTGTTGTTCTTACCGATAAGGTCAGCGGAACTATTTCCGCAACAGACGGTGACGATAAGGTTACCATTGGCGGCAAGGAATATAAATTCTCGGATGCTGCTCCGTGGAAGAATGACAGTACAACACTTTCAAAGCCTCAGATGTCAGACAGCGGAACATACTATCTTGATATAAACGGCGACATCGTTGCATATTCAAAGAACTCTACAACCGAGACCTTTAAATATGGTTATGTTGAAGGCTATAGTGAATCAAAGGATAGCTTCGACGGCGACGTTCAGATAAAGTTAATCAATTCATCGGGTTCGACCGAGTTGCTTTCAACTTATAAGAGTACAAAGGTTGACGGAGAAACATATAACACCGGCACGGCTGTTATCTCTAAGCTGAAGGAGTCTGCAAGATTACAGAATACTGACGGCCGCGGTATTCAACAGCTTATAAAGTATACCACTAAGACTGTCAGCGGAAGCAAGGTCTTTGATAAGATTATTACTGCTGTAGAAGCAGACAAGGGTGCGGAGATTGTTGCTGACAAGCTTAATAAATATAGTGCGATAGATGCTTCTGTCGAGATGACTTATGACAGCGATTCTAAAACACTTACAACAAGCGATAAAAAGACCAAAATAACGATTTCGAGCGCAACCGTCTTCTCGGTTCCCGAAAGCAGAAGCGATTATGATTCGTTCAGAAAAACTACTGTTGCAACCAGTTTTAAAAATAGAAATACCTACAATGTTGAAGCATTTGATGTTTCGGCCACAAATGCAGCCAAGGTAGTAGTTCTCTATAATAAAGCAGGTTCGGGAAATGCAGAAGAAATGGACTCATCCTCACCGGTATATGTTCTGAAGGAAATGTCAGAGGGTGAAAAGAGCAGCGGCGAAAATATGCATAAGATTACACCGTTAAAGGTTGGACCGACAGGAACGGTATCAACATCGGATGAGTGGGTATCAGATGACTCTAAGGGCATAGACAGCTTTAAGAAGGGCGATATATTCAGAGCGGTTCACGATAGCGACGGCAATACTCTTCTTGATGATGAGTATATTCTCTATAGCTATGGAGAGAATAATTCTTTCGGTATTAAACGTGACGCAAATGAAAAAGAGAAGGATATCAAGAAGGCTGAGTTTATAGCTATTCTGGGAAGCGTTATCGCTATAGATAATACTGATACGAACACAATTCTCATTGCTCCTAAGGAAGTTACGAAGGACGGCAACTATGATGATTCAGAGGATATCACCTTTAACATTAGTGATTTCTCGGGCGCAAAGGCGGTTACCTATGATAATACCGGAAAGACTTTGGAGCTTAACGAAGGTGATGCTTCAAGTGCAATAGAAAGTCTTGTATCATTAGATGATAAAGTCGAACCGAGCAAGGTGCTGATTTATATGTCAGAGGGTAAGGTTAGATTGCTTTGCGTATTGCCTAAATAAGATAAATAAAGTGTGAAATAAAACTGACGCAAAAGGGTTTACGGCGTTTGTCGTAAATCCTTTTGCTATAGCTAAGGTGCAGACGTCCCCCGTCTGAGAAACGGCGGGTTCCTTTTCAGGATTTCGGCGGGATACTCCCGCCGAAATCCTGAAGAGCTATCGCTCTCTGCACATTTTGCAGTCTGTCGCAGGCTTTGCTCCTTTCGCAAGCAAAGTATACGCGTTAATCCAATTTAAATATAGAAAAAGAGCGGTGATTAGGTGAAGCTTTTGAAAGATATAAAAATTAAAGGCGAAATTTTTTCTGAATACGTGTTTTTAACATATGAATTCGGGTTTGACGATAGTGCTGACGGAAAAAATGTTGATTATATATTCAGGCTGCCAAACAACTCGCTGTTGTCGGATATGAAGATTATAGATGCTAACGGAAAACTGACTATGGCTAAGGTTGTTGCGGCGGCTTATGCGGCTCAGTTTGGTGAAACAAATGCCGCCGCGGTCTTGCGCCGTGCGGAAAACGAAACATACTTGTTATCGGTCACAAGAGCGGCGGCCGGTGTTCGGGTGAAGGTGAATGTTTATACCTTGATGACAAGAAATGGGGAAGAAATAAACTTGACGATTCCGCTTTCGGCAGGAAATATATCGGGAAACACAATGAAAAACTTTGCCGGAATAGAACTAAATACGGCGGGGGCGGCGGATATAGATGTAACCTCCCCTACACATAGAATAAAGACCGAATACACAGGAAGCCGCGGAAACCTATTAAAGATTACAACAGGCAGAATTATGGCAGACAGAGATTTTAGTCTAAGATTAAAAAGTCGAGATAGTAAGAACAGAATGATAATTTCGAATAATGGATTGAAATCGGATGCACTATGCGTGGTATATCCGAGTTCTGATTTTTATGAGGCCTGTAAAAGACGCAGAAAGAAAATAGTTTTTATTTTTGATAATACTTCACTTTTTATAGATGCGGCAAACGCCGCGAAGGAGTTTGTCCTATTCGCTGTACAGGCTTGTGACAGAGAATGTTCGATAATGTATATTGACGGCAACGGGAACGTCAAAGAAAATTTTGATGACGGCGGTGGTATGCTGAATATTGAGAATATATTGAGTGGCATAGATAAGAGCGGAAGCGCGGTGAGCGAGCTGTTACAGAGGGCGGCTGAGAAGATTGACGGTAATACCATACCTATATTGATTACCGCTGACAGAAATGTTGGTACTGACGCCGATGCGGCAGGTGCAATCATACGGAATTTTAGAAACAGCGGAATATCAGCGGTCAGATTTGGCGCGGTTTCATTAAAGGATGATATCGCCAATGCAGTAGAAATATGCGGCGGCAGTATTAAAACCGTGTTTGGAATGGACGATATAAGAAAGAGAGCCGGTGAAATAATCAAGAGTATTGATCTTTCCGCCTTGAACATAGCCGTTGATGTTCCCGGAACGGAGAAAGCGGTAGTAATTGATTACCCCGATGAGATTGGCGACAGAATAGGGATATACCTTGATTATGGAAGCAGCTGTTCTTTTGAGCCAATCCGTGTGCATTGCGGTGAATATTGCGAAGAGGTAAGAATTGATAATATTGAAATATATGACAGCTTTGCCCCCACGGGGCTTGTTTATGCGCGGTTGATGAGCAGGCAACTGACGGAAAGGCTTAGATATTGTGGGGCAGATGAGGTACAAAAGCTTCGCAAGGCTCTTGAAGCCATAGGAGTAAGGTACTCAGCGGTAAATTCAGAAACCGCGTATATTGCAGAGCTTGGCGGAGCAGCAGCAACGATTCGTATAGCGATAGAAGATACCTCTGTGTATGGGGATAGCGTGTTTGAAAACAGAACGTCGATGTTCAGCGAAGACTGTGAAAGATATACCGATGAGGCTATAGAACTCTGTGCAAAAGTGCTTATAAAAAGTATGCGCTCTGACGGGGCGATATGTGCGGCCGGTGAAGTTGATGGCGATATTCGCCGGAAGCAAACTTTAATATGCGTTTTATCGCTTATTTCATCGGAGTGTATCGAACCAAATAGTGAATTTGTGAAAGCAGCAGAGAGGTATATCGGGGGATACTCTGACGGAGAGTTAAGTTTTACGCGGGATGCGGAAAGAGCAGGAAGAATGCTGAAATCGGTTTTTGGTGATAAATTTCAAGGCACAGTCGGCGTTATGCCTGATTTATACACTTCAGCAAGGGTGGTTTATTCGTGCAAACAACCAAATAATAAACTTTTCGGAAAAACCCTTGACTAAACAGCCATATCGTGTTAAAATATAAAGAAGCAAACAGAAAGGAGATTTGAAAAATGATAATCGCGGTTAAAGATAATAACGCTTTATTCGTTTCCAAATTCGACTTTTTTATTGCCTCGGCCTACTATTGCAAGGGCGAATTATTTTTAAAAAAGTGATAGAATAGGGCATTGGACTTTTGTTCAATAGCCCTTTGTTTTTGCCGGTCAGAGTATTCGGGCGAGAACATTTTACGAGAGTTAAATTTTGAAGGAGTGATTTTATGCAGTCAAAGGCAGCTGAACTTATTCTTGAAAACGGAATGAGGTTTAAGGGCAAGGCTTTCGGTTATGTAAATGATGTTGTCGGCGAAGTCGTTTTCTCAACTTCGATGACAGGTTATCAAGAGGCGATTACCGATTTATCGTTTTGCGGACAGATGGTGGTTTTGACTTATCCGCTTATAGGTAATTACGGAATCAATCTTGAGGATATGGAATCTGATAAGCCGGCTCTTACCGCACTTATTGTAAGAGAAAAGTGCGATTATCCGAATAATTTCAGAACCGAAATGGATTTGGACGGTTTTTTAAGGCAAAACAGAGTTGTGGGTCTTGAAGGAATCGATACACGCGCCCTGACAAGAATAATCCGCGAAAGCGGCTGTATGAAAGGAATAATTACAACCGAAATAGGAATGTTATCGGATCGTGCGTTAAAAGAACGGTTTGATAGTCTTGACAATTCGGATGTAGTAAAACGTGTAAGCACTCCTGAAGTCTACACAATTCCCGGCACGGGAAAACACGTCGCATTTATTGATGCCGGCGTGAAAAAGGGAATCCTGCGCGAGCTTAAAAAGCGTGATTGTAAGATTACCGTTTTTCCGTATAATGCCACGGCTGACGAGGTTATGGCGGTTAATCCGGACCTTCTTATGATTTCAAACGGACCCGGAGACCCTGGAGATATTCCCGAGACTGTTGAAACGGCAAGGGCGCTTATCGGAAAGCTCCCCGTACGCGGGGTATGCATGGGGCATCTGGTTATCGGACTGGCGATGGGCTGTAAGACGCGAAAGCTTAAGTTCGGTCATCATGGAGCGAATCAGCCGGTTAAGAATCTAAAAACGGGAAGAGTTTCAATCACCTCACAGAATCATAACTATATTGTAGATGATCTCCCCGAGGAACTTGAGGTTTCATATATAAATGTAAATGACGGTACCTGTGAAGGAATCCGCGGAAAGTCGATAGACGTTCAGAGCGTACAATTCCACCCTGAGGCAAGCCCGGGACCGCTTGATACAAGAAACATATTCGACGATTTTTTAGCGTAAGGAGGTAGGAATATGCCAAGAGATAACAGTATAAAAAAAGTGTTGGTTATAGGTTCGGGCCCCATAGTCATTGGTCAGGCAGCAGAGTTTGACTATTCGGGAACACAAGCCTGTCAGGCTCTGCGCGAGGAGGGTGTTGAGGTTGTGCTGGTAAACAGCAATCCCGCAACAATAATGACAGATGCACAAACGGCAGACCGCACATATATAGAGCCGCTTACGGTTCAGACGCTTGAAAATGTAATAGCGAAGGAACGTCCCGACAGCCTTATAGCGGGTATGGGCGGTCAAACAGGTCTTAACCTTTCATGCGAGTTATATGATAAAGGAATTCTCGATAAGTATAACGTAAGGGTTATAGGAACGTCCATAGAGTCAATTAAAGAAGGCGAGGACAGAGAAAGTTTTAAGGAGCTTATGGAGCGGACGAATCAGCCTATGATTCGCGGCGAAATCGTGAATACGGTTGAGGGTGCGCTGAAATTCGCAAAGGAAATCGGTTATCCGGTAATCGTCCGACCGGCGTACACATTGGGCGGAACAGGCGGCGGCATAGCCGAGGACGAGGGCGAACTCGGCGAGATTGCCGCACAGGGAATCCACCTGTCGCGTGTCGGACAGGTTCTTATCGAGAAGTGTATAAGAGGCTGGAAGGAAATCGAGTTTGAAGTTATCCGGGACGGTGACGGAAACTGCATCACGGTCTGCAGTATGGAGAATGTTGATCCGGTTGGAGTTCACACGGGTGACAGCATAGTTGTTGCGCCCGCCCAGACGCTGGCCGACAAAGAGTATCAGATGCTTCGTACGGCGGCGATTGATATAATTAATTCAATCGAGATAAAGGGCGGCTGCAATGTTCAGTTTGCGCTTAACCCCAACAGCTTTGAATACGCAGTTATCGAGATTAATCCGAGAGTCAGCCGTTCATCGGCGCTTGCGTCAAAGGCGACGGGTTATCCTATTGCGAAGATTGCGGCGAAGATTGCGCTTGGATATCGCCTTGATGAGATTAAGAACGCGGTTACGGGAAAGACCTATGCTTGCTTTGAACCTGCGCTTGACTATTGTGTAATAAAAATCCCCAAATGGCCGTTTGATAAGTTCTATGGCGCGAAGCGTACTCTCGGAACAAAGATGATGGCGACGGGTGAGGTTATGGCGATAGGCAACAGCTTTGAAGCGGCCTTGCTTAAGGGTGTACGGTCTCTTGAAATAAAACAGTTTACGTTAGAGCGCGAGGCGGCAAAGGAAAAATCATCAGAGGTTTTGAGAGGCAGAATTAAGACCCCGGATGATGAGCGTTTGTTTGAACTCGCCGAGCTTATCCGCCGCGATTACAGAATAGAAAAAATTTCACAGATTACCGGTATGGATCCGTTTTTCCTTAAAAAGATTAAGAATATCGTTGATATGGAAGAAGAACTTAAGGAGTATAGGCTGGACACTCTGACCCCTGAGCTTATGAGAAAATATAAGGTTATGGGCTTTGCCGATCAAGGGATTGCACAGCTTATCGGCTGTACAGCGGCAGAGGTCAGAAAGTACAGGGAAAGTCACGGAATCCTTCCGGTTTATAAGATGGTTGATACCTGCGCCGGTGAGTTTGAGGCGGTTTCGCCGTATTATTACTCGACCTATGACGAGTATAATGAAGCAGAGCCGTCGGACAAAAAGAAGGTTTTGGTTATCGGTTCCGGTCCTATTCGTATCGGACAGGGTATCGAGTTCGATTATTGCAGCGTTCACAGTATAGTCGCACTCAAAAAATTCGGAATCGAAACGATTATCATAAATAATAACCCCGAGACGGTCAGCACCGATTTTGATACATCGGACAAGCTTTATTTTGAACCGCTGACCGAGGAAGACGTACTCAGTATAATCGAGCTTGAAAAGCCGGACGGAGTTATTCTTCAGTTCGGCGGTCAGACGGCGATTAAGCTGGCTAACTTTCTGGATGAAATGAATGTTCCGATTTTCGGAACGCGGCCGAAGCAGATTGATGAGGCGGAGGACAGAGAGAAGTTTGACGAATTGCTTGAGGAACTTGACATAAAACGCCCGAAGGGCAAGGCTGTCTGGACAACCGAAGAAGGTATAGCAGAGGCGGAGCGTCTCGGCTATCCGCTTCTTGTGCGTCCCTCATATGTTCTCGGCGGTCAGGGAATGGAAATTACTCATAATGAACAGGAGCTGACCATCTATCTTGAGGACGCATTCAAAAAGGATAAGGATAATCCTGTTCTGATAGACCGTTATTTAAACGGAAGGGAGCTTGAAGTTGACGCAATCTGTGACGGGACAGATGTGTTTATTCCCGGTATAATGGAGCATCTTGAACGTGCCGGCGTACACTCGGGCGACAGTATTTCGATTTATCCGCCGCAGAATGTTTCGGATGAGATGAAAAAGAAGATAATGGACGTGACGCGGCGTATATCCGTTGCGCTTAAGGTTATAGGGATGATAAACATTCAGTTTATCGAATTCCGCGGCGACCTCTATATTATTGAGGTAAATCCGCGTTCAAGCCGAACTGTTCCTTATATAACAAAGGTTACCGGTGTTCCGGTAATCGAGCTTGCAACAAGAGTGATGCTGGGCGAAAAGCTTGCTGATATGGGATATGCCTCGGGAATCAACCCCGAACCTGAGATGGTTGCGGTTAAGGTTCCGATATTCTCAACTAAGAAGCTTCCTATGGTTGAGGTAAGCTTAGGCCCCGAGATGCGTTCGACCGGTGAAGTATTGGGCGTGGGAAGAAATTATCTTGAAGCTCTATATAAAGGCTTCGTTGCGGCTGAATTTGATATACCGAGAGCGGGAAGCAACGTTCTTCTTACGGTCTGTGACCGTGACAAGGAGGCCTTCCTCCCGATTATAGAGAAGTTCGATAAACTCGGCTGTAGATTTATTTCGACAACGGGAACGGCGGACTTCCTTGAGAAGCATGGCTACTCGGTTCAGAGAGCAAAGAAAATAAGCGAGGGCGTACCTAATGTCCTTGACGTAATAAGAAGCGGAATGTGCGATTTGGTAATCGATATTCCTAAAAAGGGCAATGATAAGGAAAGCGACGGCTTTAAGATGCGCAGGACAGCGTCCGAGTGTTCGGTCAATATTCTGACATCTCAGGATACGGTTGCCGCGCTCGCCGAGGTAATGGAACAGAAGTTTAATATAGCGGAACTTGAGCCGATTGCGGTTTCAGATATAAAATAATTTTAAGAACGGGCTGCAGCAAAACGATTTTTGAAATCGTTTTACTACAGCCTCTTTTTGCGAGGGCACCCTATCCGGCAAAGTCCTCTTCAAATGAGGCGAGAGCCTGTTTGTCAGAGAGAATGATTCCCTCCTTGAGCTTTGTGAGTTCATCTGTTGAAATGTCCTCGGCGCGGACGTCGATTGTGTATAGAAACTCTTCGTTTCCGTTTGAACAGGCAAAGATTGAAATTCCCTTGCCGTTAAACCGCGCGAGATAATATTCACAGTCGGTAACGTCATCTTCTGCGAGCGGTGCGGTGGTTTGGGCGGCCGCAGGTTCTTCGACAGGCAGAACGTTTGCGGCGGTTTTGGCGGCGGATGATTTGTAAAGATATGTTACTGCGACATATGTTATAATTATTACGGCGATAAAAACACAGAAGCCTATCATAGTATTTCGTAAAAATTTTTTAGTCATTTTAGACATTCCCCCCATATATTGTGGTATAAATTGTTTTTGTAACACTAATTTAATATATTATTAACATATATTGGTCTTTTCATACGCGCAATTTTAGTTTATAATATAATAGATAAAATATAAATCAGTATACGCCAAAATTTAAAGGGGTTTATATATGAAGCATTATATAGGAAAGTTTATAAAAATATTTTTAATAACATTTATAGTTATAACGGTGATAGGAGTTGTCGCATTTTTGGGTGCCGTATTTGGGTATTGGGGGGATGTTGACGACATTGACGTTGACAGCCTTACTTTAAACCAGAATTCGGTTATTGTCTATGATGACCCCAAAACCGGGCAGGAAGCTGAGCTTTATAAGGTCAATTCGACAGAAAACCGCGAGTGGGCGGATATCGGAGATATCCCCGAAAATCTTCAAAAAGCGATTATCTCTATAGAGGATGAACGTTTTATGGAACATAAGGGATATGATCTTCCCAGAACCGCAAAGGCGACCTTTGTGTGGATAGGAAGAAAAATCACGGGTAATACCGGTGCGAGCCTGGGAGGAAGCACAATAACCCAACAGCTTATAAAGAACGTTACGGGAGACAACGACCAGACACCGGCGCGTAAAATAAAGGAAATTTCGAGGGCGGTTGCGCTTGAAAAACAGCTTGATAAGACACAGATACTTGAGCTGTATCTTAACTGTATTTATCTGTCTCACGGCTGTAACGGCGTTCAGACCGCGGCGAGAACTTATTTTAATAAGGATGTAAAAGAATTGGATCTCGCCGAATGCGCGGCGATAGCCGGAATAACACAGAACCCATCTGCGTATGATCCGATAGATAACCCGGATAAGAATAAAGAACGTCAGACCGTTGTGCTGGGTAAAATGCTTGAGCTTGGTTATATATCAAAGGACGAATATGAGCAGGCAATAAATGAAAAACTGAATATAACGGACAATTCAGCGAAAAACGGTAACGGCGATACAGTTAAGACCACATCGTATTTTGTAGACCAGGTTATAACAGATGTGCTCAAGGACTTACAAGAGCTTGGGTATTCAAAGAGCCTTGCAAATAAAATTTTGTATTCGGGGGGCGTGAAGATAAAGGCGGCATATAACCCGGATATACAAAAAATAGTTGAAAAATATTACGAGTCCGAAAAGAATTTTGCGGGTTCGGGTGCACAGTCGGCAATTACCGTTTTGGATGTTCAGACCGGACAGGTTGTGGGTATAGCCGGCGGAATAGGTAAGAAAACGGCGAGTCTGACGCTTAACCGCGCATCAAGCTCGCCGAGACAGCCCGGTTCTACCATTAAGCCTATTGCGGCATACCTGCCTGCGCTTGAAAATAAAGTTATCTATCCCGGGTCAACGTTTATGGACGAGAAGAAATCATACGGAGGCTGGACACCGCGAAACTATGACTTTAAATATCGCGGAAAGGTGGATGTAAGAACCGCACTTCGTACATCGCTTAACACAACCCCTGTTGAGATTATAGACAAGCTCGGCCCTCAGGTGAGCTATGATTTTCTGACCGAAAAGTTTGGGCTTACCACACTTGTAAAGAGCCGCGATGTTGACGGAAAGACATATACGGATGTTGGACTTTCTCAGCTTGCTTTGGGCGGTCTGACGGACGGAGCAACAACGCTTGAAATGGCGGCGGCATATGCGTCGTTTGCGAATGGGGGATTTCGTTACAAACCATACACATATATAGATGTGACTGATAAGGACGGAAATGTAATTTTGAGTTCCGACCGTGCGGGAACATCAATAATGAAAGAATCAAACGCTTATATTATGACCCAGCTTTTGAAAGAGGTTGTTGAAAGCGGAACAGGCCGCGGAGCAGCCGTTTCGGGTGTAAGCTATACCGCGGGCAAGACCGGCACAACATCGGATAATAAGGATCGCTGGTTCATCGGTTACACACCTTATTATGTTGCCGCTGTATGGTATGGCTATGACATCCCAAAAGAGATAAATATTTCGTCAAATCCGTGCGTACCTGTTTTTAAAAGTATTATGGACAGCGCTCACAAGACGCTTAAAAACACAGACAGGACGCTTACACAGCCAAGCAGCGTCACAAAGATAAGCTATTGCACCTATACGGGAATGAGAGCAACATCAAGCTGCCCGTCATCGTACTATTACTGTGATAAGGATAGCCTGCCGGATTATTGTAACCTAAAGCATAGCGGCGGAACAAGCGGCTCAGACGAGGTGCAGCAGAAAAAATCGTCATCTGACAGCCAAAATGACAGTAAAAAAAGTGATGAGGATGACGCGGAAGAATCAACAACAAAGAGGAACAACGGAGCGACAGCGTCCGGAGGTAATACCGGGTCGGCTTCGGGAAGCCACAGCACAACGAGCGGCGGTTCCTCGGGCAGTACTGGCGGAAACGGTACATCGGGCTCGGGTCATTCAAGCACCGGCTCTTCCGGTTCCGGAGGTCACAGCGGAAGCACAGGTACGCCCTCGCTGACACAATAATGACGGCATATGACGGTAGAGGCTTCTCTGCCGTCATTTAATGTGGGTCTTTACAACTTTTAAGTTTTGTGGTATATTAAAAATATTGCGGCTTTGAAAAAGCCTGTTTCGGAGGTAAAAAGTGAGTAAGTATGATAATTCAAGTATTTCATCGCTAAAGGGCGCGGATCGTGTCCGCAAGCGTCCGGCGGTTATATTCGGTTCTGACGGAATTGAAGGCTGTGAACATTCGATGTTCGAGATACTCTCAAATTCGATAGATGAGGCGAGAGAGGGTTATGGTAATACCATTACCATAACCCGTTATATAGACGGGTCTATTGAGATTGACGATATGGGGCGAGGAATCCCGGTTGAGTACAACGAGAGAGAAAAACGTTATAACTGGGAGCTTGTATTCTGCGAGCTTTATGCCGGCGGAAAGTATAAGAATAATTCGGGCGGAAACTATGAGTATTCGCTGGGTCTGAACGGCCTTGGCGCTTGCGCAACACAGTATAGTTCTGAATATATGGATGTTGAGGTTCTGCGTGACGGCTGTAAGTTTAACTTGCACTTTGAAAACGGCGAGAATGTAGGCGGGCTTCAAAAGACCGAGTTCCGATATAAGCATACGGGTACAAAAATTCGGTGGAAACCGGATTTAAAGGTGTTTACGGACATTAATATCCCGGTTGAGAATTACCGAAGCACGCTGAAGCGTCAGGCTGTTGTGAATTCGGGTATAAAGTTTATATTTAAGAACGAAGAAGAAAAAGGCAGGTTTGAATCACAGGAATTCTATTATGAAAACGGCATAGTTGATTATGTAAAAGAGCTGGCCGACGGAAAGGAATTGACCTCGATTCATTATATAGAGACCGAACGCCGCGGCCGTGACCGTGCCGATCTTGAAGAATACAAGGTTAAAATGAGCTTTGCATTTTGTTTCTGTAACGAGAATCATAGGCTTGAATATTATCATAATTCAAGCTTTCTTGAACACGGCGGTGCGCCGGATAAAGCGGTCAGAAATGCCTTTGTGTATGCGATTGACCAGTATCTGAAACAGAACGGAAAGTATAATAAGAATGAGAAGAAAATTCAGTTTGATGATGTTGCTGATAGCCTTCTTCTTGTCAGCAACTCGCTGTCAACCATGACGAGTTATGAAAACCAGACCAAAAAGGCAATCACAAATAAGTTTATTCAGGAGTCTATGACGGAATTCCTTCGCGAACAGCTCGGAATATATTTTATTGAAAACAAGATGGACGCTGAAAAGCTCTGCGGACAGATTCTTATAAATAAAAGAAGCCGGGAATCTGCCGAGAAAACGCGAATCAATGTTAAAAAGAAACTTGGCGGAAGTCTTGATATTACCAACCGTGTCAAGAAATTTGTTGATTGCCGAAGCCGTGACGCAAGCCGAAGAGAGGTATATATAGTGGAGGGCGATTCGGCTCTGGGTGCGTGTAAGCTCGGCCGTGACGGCGAACTTCAGGCGATTATGCCGATTCGCGGAAAGATTTTAAATTGCCTTAAGGCCGAGTATGACAAGATATTTAAAAGCGATGTAATCGTTGACCTGATGAAGGTCTTGGGTTGCGGGGTGGAAATAACAACAAAGCACAATAAGGACTTGAATTCATTCGACATAAATAATCTTCGCTGGAACAAGATTATAATCTGTACCGATGCCGATGTCGATGGGTATCAGATTCGCACGCTTGTGCTGACTATGATTTACCGGTTAACACCGAGCCTGATTGACAAGGGATATGTGTATATTGCGGAATCACCTTTGTATGAGATTTCTTATAAGGACAAGAGCTATTTTGCCTTTGATGAAAACGAAAAGGCGGAAATACTCAAAAAGCTTGAGGGCAAGCGTTATACAATTCAGCGAAGCAAGGGTCTCGGCGAAAACCAGCCCGATATGATGTGGGAGACGACCATGAACCCCGAAACGCGGCGTTTAATCAGAGTTATGCCGGATGATGTGGTTAAAACACAGCAGATGTTTGACCTGCTTCTCGGCGATAACCTTGCGGGAAGAAAGGAACATATCGCAAACTTCGGATATAACTTCCTGGATTTAACCGATGTTTCATAATAAAAGAACAAGGAGAAATTTTCAATGGCTAAAAAACCGATTATTGAAAATCAGATAATAACCGAAACTCTTGAGAGTAACTATATGCCATACGCGATGAGTGTTATAATATCGCGTGCTATTCCCGAAATCGACGGTTTTAAGCCGTCACACAGAAAGCTTCTTTATACGATGTATAAGATGGGGCTTCTCACGGGAAACCGTACAAAGTCGGCAAACGTTGTGGGTCAGACTATGAAGCTTAACCCCCACGGCGACCAGGCAATATATGAGACGATGGTTCGTTTAACCGAGGGTAACGCATCATTGCTTGTGCCGCTGGTTGACTCAAAGGGTAACTTCGGCCGTCAGTATTCGCGCGATATGGCGTATGCCGCTTCGCGTTATACCGAGGTCAGACTTTCAAAAATATGCTCTGAAATATTCAGGGATATGGATAAGAATACAATCGATTTTGTTGATAACTATGACGGAACGCTCAAAGAGCCGACTCTGCTTCCTACGACATTCCCGAATATTCTTGCCAATCCGAACCAGGGTATAGCCGTCGGAATGGCGTCGAATATATGCAGCTTTAACCTGCGTGAGCTTTGCGAGGCGACAATCGCGGTGATGAAGGATGAAAACGCCGATTTGAGTGAAATTATGCCTGCGCCCGACTTCCCGGGAGGGGGTGAGCTTCTTCTTGACAAGGGCGAGATGAATGAAATTTATAGGACAGGAAGAGGAAGCTTTAAGGTCAGAGCGAAATACAGATATGATAAGAAAAATAACTGTATTGAGATTTGTGAGATACCTTATACCGCGTCGGTTGAGGCAATAATAGAGAAAATCGTTGATTTGGTCAAGAGCGGAAAGATTCGTGAGATTTCGGATATCCGAGATGAAACCGACCTGCACGGCCTTAAGCTGACGATTGATTTAAAGAGAAGCGCCGACCCGGAAAAGCTTATGGCAAAGCTGTTTAAGTCGACACAGCTTGAGGATAGTTTCGGCTGTAACTTTAACATCCTTGTTGAAGGCTCGCCTATGGTTTTGGGCGTAAACGACATACTCTGTGAATGGCTTCGCTTCCGCAGAAGCTGTGTTATAAGAGGAATGAAGTATGATATCGAGAAGAAGAGCGATAAGCTCAATCTTTTAGAGGGCCTTGAAAAAATTCTTTTGGATATTGACAAGGCGATAAAAATCGTGCGTGAGACCGAAGAGGATTCAATGGTTGTGCCGAACCTTATGGACGGCTTCGGAATCTCTGAGGCTCAGGCAGAATTTGTGGCTGAGATTAAGCTAAGAAACTTAAACAAAGAATATATCTTAAAAAAGACGGCTGAAATTGAAACTCTAAAGGCCGAAATCGAGGACCTAAAGGCGGCTGTTTCGAGCAAGGCGAGAATCAACAAGATTATCGAGAAACAACTCAAGGAGGTCAGCAAGAAGTTCGGAAGGGACAGAAGAACTTCCATTGTTTCGGCTGAGGATGCAGTAATGGAAATTGAACCGGAGGAGCTTGTGCCCGACTTTGCCGTAAAACTGTTCAGGACGAAAGAGGGATATATAAAGAAAATTTCGCTTGTTGCTCTTCGCACAAGCGGAGAGCAGAAGCTCAAAGATGATGATGTTATGCTTGAAGAGGTTGAGACAACAAACCGTGCGGAAGTAATCTTCTTTGGCGGCGGAAATGCCTATAAGATGAAGGTTTCTGACATTCCCGACGGTAAGGCGAGCCAGCTCGGCGAGTACATTCCGAACCTTGTCGGAATGGAAGAAAAAGCTGAAATAATCGGCATGGTTCTGGCCGAGGACTACAGCGGAAATCTTCTGTTTGTATTTGATAACGGAAAGTGCGCCAAGGTTCCGCTTTCCGCATACGCCACAAAGTCAAACCGCCGCCGGCTGACCGGGGCGTATTCCGCCAAGGCTGAGGCGATAGATATGTTCTTCCTGCCCGAGGATACGGATATCCTGCTTATCAGCAGCGCGGAAAAGGCTCTGTGCGTCAATACGGAAAAAATTCCGCTAAAGACGACCAGAACAACACAGGGCGTGGGCGTTATGACGCTTCGCCGCGGAGCGGTTATAAAGGCGGCATACCTCGCGGAGAACAGCGGATTTGCCGAACCAAAGCGTTATCGCCCCAGAAATATCCCTGCCGCCGGCTCAGCAATAAAAGATGAGGACAAGGGAATCGAACAGCTGTCGCTGTTTTAATAATTTGGCAAACTGCCTAATATTTTTTAACAAAATTCATACAAAAAATTTACAAACTGTACTTGAATTTTTGTGCTGAATGTTGTATAATATGAATATAAGAAATACAGATTAAGTATTTCGGTATATACACAGATGACAGGAGGCATAAGTATGAAGTACAAAATTTTATGTAAGCAGGTTGAATTGGCGGATTCCAGCAAGGATAAGGTTATAGCAAAGGTTAATAAGCTTGATAAGTTCTTTGCTACCGATGACGAGTGCAAGATTCAGATTTCCGAACAGAAAGAGCATATGATTGTTGAAATCACCTTTATGTATAAAGGATTTCTTATTCGTTCTGAAGCACGGAACAGAGACTTGCTCACGGCTGTTGATATTTGCTTATCGAATATAGACAGACAGATAAGAAAGAACAAGACAAAGCTTGCGCGGAGATTGCGTGATGATGCTCTTGAAAATTACAGCGTTGACCTTCCTCTGGCTGAGACCAAGGAAGCGAAAGATAATAAAGAAGAGTTTAAAATTATTAAGGTTAAGAAGTTTGCGGCGAAGCCGATGATGGTCGAAGAGGCAATCCTTCAGATGAATATGCTGGGTCATGATTTCTTTGTATTCAACGACCCCGACACGATGAACACAAACATTGTGTATCGCAGGAAAGATGGCAATTATGCCTTAATAGAAGAAGAATAATTATATTATAAACAGGGGCTGATGCAAATTGCGTCAGCCCTTGTTTTTGTTTTATTTTGTTATTAAAACCTGTTTGTCGGATTCATTCCATTCGACGTTTGCGCCTAAATTCTCTGAAATAAATCTGAGCGGAGTATAGGTGCGGTCATTTTCGATAAACGCGGATGAGTCAAGCTTTATCTCCTTATTGTTTACCATTGCGGAATCCGCGCCGATAGTGATAAGGATGGTTGTATCTTCGTCTGTTTTAAGATTTTTACCGGTGATTGTAACAAGCTGATTCTGTTCATCCCATAAAACCTTTGCGCCGAGGTTTTCGGCGACAAATCTTGCCGGAAGCATAGTCCGGTCGGCGCTTATGACAGGAGCGACATCGTTAATCTTGGTTTTGCCGAAAACGCTTGCTTCCTTTTTACCGATTGTGAGTATTATTTTATTATCAGTTTCCGTTTCGGCGGACTTTGTTTCAAGCCACTTTGCATAAACAGTTACCGAAGCCGTGATTTTTTCGGTTAAGTCAAAAGGCTTTGTCAGTTCCCTGTCGGTATACCAGCCGCCAAAGCTAAATCCATCTTTAACCGGGTCTTTCACCGTGCCGAGTCTACCGTTCCTTTTAACTCGCTGACTCTCAACCGCACTTCCGCCGTTTGTGTTAAACTTTATCGTGAGATAACTTGAGCCGCGGTGTGATGAGGTCGATGACGGAGTGGGCGTTGGTACGGGAACAGCCGTCCACTTTGCCCAATACTCTTTGTCGCCCGTATCGGTATCCGAAATGGCTGTAACGGCGTCGCCTGATAATTCTTCATTATCATACCAGCCGTCAAAGGTATAGCCGGATTTTGTGATATTCGCGGCGGTAGGAAGGCTAACGGTACCGCCGGTGTTATACCCTGTGGGGACGCTTCCGCTTATTGTTCCGCCATTTGTGTTAAAGGTAATCTTATATGCCGCAGCGTTAAATACGGGGGTTAAGGTTATGTTACTGTCTATACTCGAAATCGTATATTCGGGGGCTGTATTGCTTGGAGTGATTTCATCATCCTTCAGCCAGCCGCCGAAGGTATAGCCTGTGTTCGGTACGGCAGTTATTTTTATGTCGCTTCCTTTAACATATGTGTTTCCCTGTGCGCTTCCGCCGATAACGGTACCGCCCTTCGCCGGGTTAACCTTAACAGTATAGTATTCCGCTGTCTTGTCGGAGGCAGAGCCGATTACGCCGCTTGAACGGCCGGTTCCGTCGGCGTATTCGGTAACCTTATCTTCGTCAATGGCTTTTGGTAAAGTGCTGAAACCATCTAAATTTCCGCCGTTTTTATATGACATAGAAACGGTAAAGCCATCTCTTTTATAATATGTGTCTGTGCCGCCCGTTTTAAGCGGACTTGCTGCGTTTAGGTATACGCCGTAGGTTGACGCGCCGTCAGGCTTTGTGATAAGCGGGAGTTCAAAGGTGTTCTCGGTATCCTCGATGCCCTCTTTATCGATAATGCCCGAGCTTCGTGAGCCGTTGAATACGGTTGCCGCGGTATCGGTATCCGAAAGAGTTTGGCAATTAGTTGTTACCGGATCACTTGAAGAAGAGCTTTTATTGATTTTCCCATAAGCACAGTTGTACAGGTTAACATTCTTTTCGGATAATGAGTATATACCTATATCATTTAAAACGCCGCCGGCAAAGTTATAAGCGAATGCGCTGTTTGCCGCATAAACTTTTCCTCCGTTAATTCCGATTGCACCACCGTAGTATGCTGTCGCGGCTGTTGTAACGTTTCCGGTGAATGTGGAGTTCATGATATAGGCTGTGCCGCCGTAATTATTGATACCTCCGCCGATTTCACTGCTTTGGTTATTTGAAACGGTGCAATTGTTCATATAAAGCGTTCCGCGGTTTTCGCCGCCGCCTCCGCCGTTGCCGCTGCCAAAGTTTCGGTTTTCAACGATAGAGGTGTTTTCGAGAATAAGTATACCACTATTATAAAATCCGCCGCCGGCACTATCACAACCGTTTCTTCGGATATTACAGCTTGTAAGGACGGCCTTTGCCGTAGATATATTATATAAACCCGCGCCATAGCCCGATGTCAGGTGAGCGCGTTCAACCGAAACGGAGGTCATAGTCAGTTCTCCGCTGTTATGAATACATTCGCCCTTTCCGCCGAAAACGGTTAGGTTTTCAAGAGTGAGAGCACCGCTGTTCTTGATAAGGTTGTCTATAACTGTTGCGTCGGAATTGACCACGCCGAGCTCGTTAAGTCCGGTTACGGCCGCCGAAATCGTCTTGTCGTTTCCGCGGAGAGTGAGAGTATTTTTCGCCGCGAGAACAAGCGGCTCTTCCACGGCGATATCCGCCGTAAGCGTGAATGTGCCGCCTGTTTCAAATGCGTTTTTCAGCTCAGCGGCGGTTGAAATTTCGCCGTCCGCCGCCGAAACCGAAATCGGCAGAGCGGCGCAAAGCATACAAAGCGCAATGAACCACGATATAAGTTTTTTTGTCTGTTTCATAAGTTATGTTCCTCCTAATAAGACATTTTTGTTAACAGTATTATTTTATATAAAGATAAGTCTGTCTTCAATAGAAATGTCATAACTCGCAGATAATCGTAAGAACTTGCAGAAAAACGAAGTCGGCGGCGCTGTGTTTTGACAATAAAAAACGAAGACCGTCAAGAGGCAGCCTCCGCAAAATAATATGTATTACGGCTTATACCAGAAAATATCGGTATTACCCATCAGGCGGCTGACCGCCTCCATGTAGAAATAATCACCGTAGATTAAGCCAACGTTTACGTTAAGATCTTTGGGGCAATCTCCCGTTCCGCCGTTTAAGATACACTGTTTGTCATTATCAAGGTTTGAATAATAGTCAGTCAGTGATTTGACTATTTTATAAGCCGAGTCAATATAGAACTGTTTTTCGCATTCGGGAACAAATTCGGAAAGCTCAAGCAGACCGCACGCCGCACAGGCGGCCGCCGAGGTATCTCGGGGGGTCTCGGGTGTTCTCGGAACGCGAAAATCCCAATGCGCCACATAATCCTCGGGGAGGTTTGCAAGAAAGAAGCTTGCGACCTTCTTTGCGGCATCGAGATATTCCTGCTTTCTTGTATATCGATAGACAAGAGGCAGACCGTAAACAGCCCAGGATGTGCCGCGTGACCATGCTGAGGTCGGACCTGCCGCTTGACCTTGAATCGATTCAAGAAATTCACCTGTTTCGGGGTCAAATGAGAGCACATGGTTAACCGAACCGTCGGGACGGACAAAATATTTTATAACCGTATCGGCATGAGCCATCGCGATATGCTTAAAAATCGGATTTTTTGTCATTTCGCTCGCCCAAAGCAGGAGGGATAGATTCATTGTGCAATCTATGATTGCCCAGCCGTTTTCCCAGTTCCACGCCTGAATAAAGTTACCTTTTATATTAAAACGTGATGCTAAGTATGCCGCCGCTTTCATACAACGGCGCTTTGATTCCTCACTTCCTGTCAGGCGATAATCCGCGCCGGCGGAAAGAAGCCAAATGAACCCTGCATCATGGTCAATGTTATAGTATTCGTCAAGAACGTATGCCATTTTATTTTCGGTTTCAGCGGCGAGGGATGCGAATTTTTCGTCCTTTGTCTGTTGATAGGCCATCCAGAGAATGCCCGGCCAAAAACCGTTTGTCCACCATTTTGCTCTTTCCTCATCATATTCTCTTTCCTTGCAGACATGCGGGAAACGCGCCCCGATTTTCGGTGCGGTTATATTCAGCTTGTCTATTATTTTCTGCATTGTATTCTCTGCCCATAACTTGTACATTATTATTATCTCCTATCTTAAATTTTATTAATTAATTATAATACCGCTTTACTTTTGAGTAAATATAGTATATAATGATTTTATAATATCTTATGACAGAATGTGGAGGCGAGCCGCTGTGACCGTTAGGGGAGAGGAAATATATGACCTTCATCTAAAAGTAATATATGTATATAAAAGAGAGACAACACCTGAATGGAAATTTAATGATAAGAATATTAAATTTCATAATTTGATATATGTGTACGGAGGAAGCGGAAGCTTCGGCTGTAACGGTGAGGTGAGAACTGTCAGAGCGGGGGATTTGGTATTTCTGCCTTGCGGCTGTGACAGATGGATGAAAACGGACTCAAACAATCTTTTAAAGCTGTATACTGTTAATTTTAAAGCGGCCTTGCCTATGGAAGATGACGGAAGGTGGACGATTGAAGCCGCTGACTTTCCGTTTGAGTTTGTTAGGACAATAGAGGATGAGGCGGCGCGGAAACGATTTGAAGTTTTATTTGAAAGACTTTATCTTTTGTATATGACGGGACAGGCGGTTCGGAAAATAAAACAGCGCGCCGCGCTTGCTGAAATTTTGGAACTTGCTGAGCTTTGCCGAAAGAATCAAAGCGTTAGCTATAGCAGCCGTAATATTGTAAACAGATCGGTTGAGTTTATGACTGAACATTATTATGAAAAGCAAACTCTCGAGAGACTTGCGAAAGAGGCGGGACTCAGCGCGTCTCATTATTCGGCGGTGTTTAAAAAGGTGACGGGTAAGTCGCCGATTGAATATTTGATACACTTGAGAATATTCAGAGCAAAACAGCTTTTGGCAGACGGATTTTCAGTAACGGCAACGGCTGAGGCGGTTGGCTTTTCGGATATTTATTATTTCAGCAGTATGTTTAAAAAATTTGAGGGTATGTCTCCGACAAAGTATATAAAGGAAAAGAAAGAAACACTTAATTAATATAAATGCCCCGACCGTGCAATTTTAAACGCGGTTGGGGCATTTCGTGTCTGTTTATCGAATTTTGAATTTTATGCTTTTTAGTTCTCGTTCAGCTTATGTCTGAATTCGTTCGGTGTGAGACATATAAGCTCTTTAAAAGCCTTTCTGAAACAATCTGTATCGTTATAGCCGGATAGAGCCGAAATTTCTTCAATCTTTTTATCGGTGTGAGCAAGCAGGCGGCTTGCTTCGTTAATACGAACCTTTTTTAAATACTGCTGAAAGGTTAATCCGGTTTTGACCTTGAACAGCTTGCTTATATAAGGAAGGCTATAGTTCATATGTTCAATAATGCCCGATAGGGTGAGGTTTTCATTATACCTTCTGTTGATTTCATTTATGATTTTCTGTGTAATATCCGCATTGCTCTCAATGGCGGGAATTTTCCGCGCGGTTAAAACCAGAAGTCTGATTAAGTCTGAACGGATGAGCTCTGTATAATTATTTTGTTTCTCTCTATACTCATCAAGCATCTCGCTGAGAATGTCGAGAATTTTTCCGTTGTCATCGTGAAAAATATGATTGGCGGGGCTAAAATTCATACTGTTTGAGTTAATCTTAATAAGATAGTGCCTGATAAGCGTTTGAAAATTCTTACAGTATATAAGGCTTTTGTCAATCAGCTCAGGCAGGAAAAGGCAGTTTATAACGCAGACATTATCTGTTGTGCCGTAATATTCGTGGTTGGTTCCGTAATCGATGATAAAATAGTCGCCCTTTTTTATCTCGGTGGAATTTGCGCCGTTTATCTTATGGATTGCCTTTCCGTCGGTCACATAAGCGAGTTCAAGAAACTGATGCTCATGCGGAGCGGTATAGCGGCCTTGGCATTTATGAATATTAAAACACTCTTCTTTTTTAATAAACTTTTCTCTGTCATACTTTTCATCTGTTTTCATTTTATCACCCGGTTAAATTATTGGGGTAAAATAGAAAATTAACCCGTTGAATATATTGTAAACCTAATATATAATAATGTCAACAATTTTTTTGAATAGTTTTTGAATAGGAGAAATGATGATATGTTTTATAAAAAAAATAAGTCGAAGGAACTTGATGACAAGCTCTTCAGAAATCCGACAAGCGAATATCGCGGAACGCCGTTCTGGGCGTGGAATTGCGTAATGACCCCCGAAATGCTCGGTGAACAGATTGAAGGACTGAAAGAAATGGGGTTTGGCGGTTTTCATATGCACTCGCGTGCGGGAATGGCCATGCCGTATCTGAAAGAAGATTTTATGAACCTTGTCAAATTTTGCACCAAAAAGGCAAAGGATGAGGGGATGCTTGCATACCTGTATGATGAAGACAAGTGGCCGTCAGGCTTTGCCGGTGGGTATGTGACCAAAAATCCTCGTTTTCGTCAGCGCAGCCTTGTATTTAGTTTGGATTTGAGGGAACACTTCTCGCGCGGTGAAGCGATTGATGAAGGTAAGCCATACCTTCTCGCCGTTTATGATATTGTATTGAATGATAAGGGTGAACTTGAGGAATACCGAAGAATCTCGGAAAGCGATTCCGCAAGGGGTCAAAAGCGATATGTGTATATTGTTACTGCAAAAGAGAGCCCGTGGTATAACAATCAGACTTATGTTGATACACTTGACAAGGAGGCGATTGATGAGTTTATAGATATTACATATGAGGCGTATGAAAGGGCAGTGGGAAGCGAATTCGGAGAGACAATTCCATCGATTTTTACAGATGAACCTCAGTTCGACTTTAAGCGCCCTCTCGGTTTTGCAAGCAGCACAAACGATGCGTCTTTTCCGTGGACATTTTCGTTTTTAGAAAAATTTGAGAAAAGATACAACTATGACTTGCTTGAAAAACTGCCTGAGATTGTATGGAACCTGCCGAACGGAAAGGTTTCGACGGCACGTTATCATTATCACGATTTTATCTCTGAGCTTTTTACCGAGAGCTTTGCCGATAACTGCGGAAGATGGTGTGACGAGCATAATCTTTTCCTCACCGGACATATGATGGATGAGCCGACGCTTCAGTCGCAGACAGGCGCTCTCGGAGAAACGATGCGCTCATATCGCGCTTTCGGAATTCCGGGGATAGATATGCTTTGTAATAACGTAGAGCTGTCAACGGCAAAGCAATGCCAGTCGGCGGTTCATCAGTACGGACGTGAGGCTATGGTTTCGGAATTGTATGGCGTAACGAACTGGGATTTTGATTTCAGGGGTCATAAGTTCCAGGGTGATTGGCAGGCGGCTTTGGGCGTAACCGTTCGCGTTCCGCATCTTTCGTGGGTTTCTATGGCGGGCGAAGCAAAGCGCGATTATCCGGCGTCAATCAACTATCAGTCGCCGTGGTATAAAGAGTATAAATATATCGAGAATCATTTTGCAAGGGTGAACACCGCGCTTACACGCGGAAAGGCAAGGGTAAAGGTGGCGGTAATTCATCCGGTTGAAAGCTATTGGATAAACTTCGGACCTGATGAAAACACTCTTTCAATCAGAAATCAGCTTGACAAAAAGTTTGAAGATATTATAAAATGGCTGTTGTTTGGAACTATTGACTTTGACTTTATAAGCGAGTCGCTTCTGCCCGAACAGATAAAGGGTACCGACCGGAAGCTGAAGGTTGGCGAGATGGAGTATGACGCAGTGATTATTCCGGATTGTTTAACCATCAGGAGCACTACGCTTGACACGCTTAAAAGCTTTAACAAATCAGGCGGAAGAGTTATATTTGCGGGTGAGTGCCCGAAGTATATTGACGCGGTTTCGAATGATGCCGCACAGGAATTATATGAAAACAGCGTGTGCGTGCCATGTGATAAGATTTCAGTTTTAGAAGCATTAGAGGAGTTCCGCGAGGTTGAGATAAAAGATTCAAATGGTTCGCCGACAGAAAATCTTATATATAATATGAGAAAGGATAATACCTGTTCGTGGTTATTTATCGCACATGGAGCGAAAGAGGAAAATGTCTCTGCCGAGGACACATCGGCACAAAACGTCACTATATATATTTCGGGTGAATATTCGCCTTTGCTCTATGACACATTAAGCGGAGAAATATGTGAAATTCCTTATACATATGAAAAAGGAAAGACCGTTATCGGGTATACGCTTTACAGAAATGACAGCATCCTGCTTAAACTGACAGAGGAAAAAGGGACCGGGGTCGGAAGGATAAACGAGAAGGCTCTCGTGCCGTCACAGACGATTCGTTTCATCGACGAGGTGGAATATAAACGCTGTGAGCCTAATGTCCTCCTGCTTGACCGTGCCGAGTATTCATTAAACGGTGAGCCTTTTAATAATGAAGAAGAAATTCTTATTCTTGACAATAAATGCCGCGAAAGAATGGGTTGGCCGCTGCGCGGCGATCAGTTTGCTCAGCCGTGGGTTGTGAAAGAGGAGCCGATTTCAAACTATATTACGCTGAGGTTTAATATAAACAGCGAGGTTTGTGTGTCGGGAGCGAGACTTGCTATAGAAGACGCTGAAAAGCTTGAGATAATGTTTAACGGAGAAAAAATTCCGGTTAAATTAAACGGATGGTATGTAGACAAAGCAATCAAAACCGTTGCCCTGCCTGAGATTAAAGAGGGCAGAAATGAGCTTGTTGTAAAGGTTCCGTTCGGAAAGCGCACAAATACCGAGTGGTGTTATATTCTCGGTGAATTCGGAGTTAAGACTTGCGGCGCGGTATCAACGATAATCCCGGACACAGATAAAATAGGCTTTTCAACGCTGACGGCGCAGGGTATGCCCTTCTATGGCGGAAATATAATATATAAGACCGAAATTGATGTTCCGGACTGTACGGCAATTGTTCGGGCAAACTTTTATCGCGGAGCGCTTATCAAGGTGTTTGTGGATGGAAAGGATATGGGAATTATAGCATTTTCACCGTATAAGCTAA
Source organism: uncultured Ruminococcus sp. (assembly GCA_902797885.1). Lineage (GTDB taxonomy): Bacteria > Bacillota > Clostridia > Monoglobales > Monoglobaceae > UMGS1820. The sequence continues at coordinate 16,517 of CADBUP010000050.1, read as the reverse complement.
AGCTTGACGGCATATCGAGGGGCAAACATACCGTTGAATTTGAGCTTTTCGGCACGAGAATAAATACCTTTGGCGGTATGCACAATGTTTCTCAGCCCAAATGGGTAGGTGCTGTCTTCTGGAGAAGCACCGGTGATAACTGGTGCTATGAGTACAATCTTAAAAATACAGGAATTTTAGCAAGTCCGATTATTGAGATATATGAAGACTGAGCTTTCGGACGTAAAAAACTTAAACTTATTATGATGGGGCGGCGTGTATAAAAGTTAATATATATTGATTTTTTACTATTAAATTACACCCATTTGTACTGTATAATGTTCGTATAAAATATAAAAATATAAATTTATATGTGGAGGAATTTATATGTTGTGCGAAAAACCGATAATGGGATGGAATTCTTGGAACACCTTTGCGGAAAATATAAATGAGGATTTAATAAAGAAAACCGCTGATATTATAGTTGAAAGAGGTTATAAAGACGTAGGATATGAGTATGTTATCATAGATGATTGCTGGGCGTTAAAACAAAGAGAGAACGGAAAAATGGTTCCGAACCCCGAACTCTTCCCGAGCGGAATGAAGGCGCTTGCCGACTATATTCATTCAAAGGGACTTAAATTTGGAATATACTCCTGCGCGGGGGCAATCACCTGTGCCGGCTACCCCGGCAGCTTCGGCTATGAGTTTGAGGACGCGAAGCAGTTTGCGGAGTGGGGAGTTGATTATCTTAAGTATGATTTTTGTAACTTCCCCCTGAGCGCGAACAAAGAAAACGCGTATCTTACAATGGCGATGGCGCCCAGAAACAGCGGAAGGGATATAGTCTTTGCCGCTTGTAACTGGGGCGAGGAAAACCCGTCGCAATGGATGCGTTCGAGAGGCGCTCATACATATCGCTCAACAGGCGATATTTTTGATAACACAAAGTCGTTTACCGAAATATTCCGGTCTCAGGTTAGTAATTTAAACGGAAACGGCCCCGGCTGTTATAACGATATGGATATGCTGATTGTAGGCATGAAAAACAAGGGACATGTAGGTCTCGGCGGATGTTCGGATGAGGAGTATTTAATGCACTTTGCTATGTGGGCGTTTATGGGCTCGCCGCTGATTATCGGCTGTGATATAGGTAATGCCGATAAGGCAACCGAGGATATCTTAAAGAATCCGGGACTTATAGCGATAAATCAGGATGACGAGTGCTGTCCGCCGTTCGTTATGAAAAATACCGGCATGTATTATACTATGGCGAAGATTCTCAGCGGAGGAAGGATTGCGTTTGCAATATTCAATATTGACGAACAAAACGAGTGGGTGCAAAATATTTCGGTTTTGTTTGAAGATTTGGGAATCCGCAGTAACAGCGGGCTTAAGGTTAAGGTGACCGATGCCGTGACGGGCGAGGATTTGGGAATTCACGAGGATGGTATGTGGATTAACGTTGGTGTTATGAAATTTAGAATCTGTGTGTGTGAAGTTATCAATGAGAAAAATTAATCTCGCATCGGAATAATCGGAATAATTGTGATGAAGAATGATTTTTGTATAAGATGCGGCAAGAGGCTAAGTGCGGATGAAATAGGGCTCCACAAAAAATTGTTTAACAGAGCCGCGGCTGAGTTTATGTGTATCGAATGCTGTGCCGCGCATTTTGACGTTTCGGTTGAGCTTCTTGAAAACAAGATAGAAGAGTTTAAAAAAATGGGTTGTACCTTGTTTGAAAATAAGGAATAATCCAAAACGAAAAACCACTCGCGGTGCGGGTGGTTTTTCGTTTAAGAATAAAGTCGATAATTATTGAAAAATCAATAATTAAATGCATCCGGTACGGTATTTAGTTGGTGATTTTGGAGGTTGACCCAGTTGAATTTTTGTGATATATTAAAGAAAATAGTACAAAAGGAGAAATTTTGATGCGTTGTGAAAACTGCGGAAAGGAAAACGAAGATATAGCGAGATTTTGTGTTTCCTGCGGAAAGCCGCTTAATACTGCGGCGGATAATATAAACGATAAAGCTGACGAAAACGAGGTTTTAAACAAAAACGGCGAGAGCCTTGCCGATTCAAATCAGACATTTATAAGCGATGATACGGGAAGGTCAGCCGGGTATCAGGAATATCAGGAGGTCAACGAAAGTTTTGAGATGCCGCGCATGAAGAAAAGGGGCGGAGCTAAAGCTATGGTTATTGCGCTGACCGTTTTATTGGTTGTCGCGGCGGCTTTCGGCGTGTATAGAATTGTTGACAGTCACAGCTCGCCGGGAAGAATCGTTCTTAAGTATATAGATGCGGTGGAAAGCGGCGATACAAAGGCTTTGGTTAAGACCTTACCCCCACAGTATCAGAATATGATAAAGGATAATTTCTCGTATTTTGACAAACTGAGCGAACAGTATGCGCACGATGAAGATGTTGATATCGATTGTAAGATAATCGGAAAGACAAAGCTTAGCCGAGACGAACTAAGAATGAAAGTTGACGCGGCGAACAGTTTTCTTGCGGGCGTTGCCGGAAGCGGAAAGGCATATGGAAATATGCATTGCGGAAAGGCGTATAGTGTTAAATTTCAGCTTTCGGTTGACAGCGGCGGCATTGAAAATCAGTCTGTAAGTAGTGTGGTTGTGTATAGAATTAACGGACGTTGGTTTATTGACCCGTCATCATTATAAAAAAGGAAGAGAGCGTGTTGGTAAACCACGATAAACGAAAATTCATTTTTATAATGCTCATTCGGAACGGTTACGGACCATTTTCTATAGAAATATAATATTATCTTTTGAGGCGGCTATAGCTTAAAACTATAGCCGTTTATAATTATTCCGTATTGGACAACCGCGAGAAAATATGGTATTATAAACACACGTTAAGAAAATAATAAGTACGGAGGGAAAACAATGAAAAGATTAACAAAGTTATTATCAGGTGTTTTAGCGGTAGTTACAGCGGCGGCCTTGCTTACGGCCTGCGGCGGAAAGTCGGGAAAGGATATTACTATTGCCGTACCGAACGATACGACCAATGAGGCGCGCGCCCTGCTCCTGCTTCAGGACAACGGCTATATCAAGTTAAAGGACGGAGCGGGTATTACGGCAACAGTTAGTGATATTTCCGAGAATCCGCATAACATTAAGTTCAAAGAGGTTGAGGCGGCGCAGATTCCTAATGTTTTAAAGGATGTTGACTATGCCGTTATTAATTCAAACTATGCTATCCAGGCAAACCTAAATCCGAAATCGGATTCACTTGTTACCGAGGGTTCTTCTTCGGCATACGGAAATATTCTTGCTGTTAAGGAAGGAACGGAAAACAGCGATAAGGTTAAGGCGCTCAAGGCGGCGCTCGAAAGCAAAAAGGTAGCGGATTTTATCAATGATAAGTATTCAGGTTCTGTGGTAAGCGTTGTTGACAATCCGGGAAGCGGCTATGATGATTCGGTGAACTATGACGCGTTATCGGGAAGCACGATTTCGGTTGCCGCTTCGCCGACACCCCACGCCGAAATTCTTGCGGTGGCGAAGGAATTGCTTGCCGATAAGAACATTAAGCTTGACATCAAGGAGTTCACAGATTATATTCAGCCGAATAACGTTGTGGATAGCGGTGAGGTTGATGCAAACTATTTCCAGCACCTGCCCTATCTTGAGGACTTCAACAAACAGAACGGAACGCACATCGTATCAGTCGGCGCAATCCACGTAGAGCCGATGGGCTTGTACGGCGGAAAGCAGAAGTCGCTTGACCCAATTAAATAATTTCGGTGGGGTGCAGACCTCACAAAGCAAAGATGCCACCTATGCACACGGTTTTCAAGGTTACTTCGCCGCCGTGTGCCTTGGTGGTAATTTGTGCTTTTTAATAAACAAATCTTTTGTCGGTGTTTCCTGTGGGCGAGAGATGGTAATATTGCCGGGCAGGGCGGCGGATAAGGAGTAATGGTTATGATAGAGATACAAAATCTTTCTAAGACGTTTAAGACTGCCGACGGAACGGTTGATGCGCTGAAAAATATTACGCTGACCGTGAATGACGGCGACATATATGGAATAATAGGTATGAGCGGAGCCGGCAAGAGCACGCTTGTCCGCTGTATAAATATGCTTGAACGGCCGACGGAGGGCAAGGTTATAATCGACGGCGTGGATGTCGGTGCGCTCAGCGCGGCGAAGCTTCGTGAGGTTCGCAGGAATGTGACGATGATTTTTCAAAGCTTTAATCTGTTGATGCAGCGTACCTGCCTTGATAATATATGTTTTCCGTTAGAGCTTGCGGGCGTAAGCCGCGCAAAGGCGAAAAAGAGAGCGCTTGAGCTTCTCGAAACGGTGGGGCTTCCCGATAAGGCAAAGGCATATCCGTCAAGGCTTTCGGGCGGTCAGCAACAGAGAGTTGCGATAGCGCGCGCCCTCGCAACCGACCCTAAAATCTTGCTTTGCGATGAGGCGACGAGTGCTCTTGACCCAAAAACCACAGAGTCTATTCTCGACCTTATTAAAGATATAAACAAAAGGCTCGGCATAACAGTGATTATAATTACTCATCAGATGAGTGTGGTCGAGAAGGTGTGCAATAAGGTTGCGATTCTGGATAACGGAAGTATTGCCGAAGAGGGAACGGTAAACGATGTGTTTACCATGCCGAAATCGGCGGCGGCAAAGAGACTTGTGTTTACCTCGAACCCGGATGACAACCTGCCGGAACATCTTTCAAAAAATTCAATCAGGGTCATCTATAACGGGGCGTTGGTTGCGGGAACTCCTATTATTGCGAAAATGGCAATGGATAAAAAAATCGCGGCAAATATATTGTATGCTCAGACAAAGTGTATAGGGGATAAGGTTTACGGAAATATGATTTTAGGTATTGACGGCGGCGATGATTGTCTGTCCTCCGCGGTCGAGTATCTTGAAAATATACCCGATATTATTGTAAGGAGGGATATCTGATGATTGGTCAGTTATTTTCAAATGAAGCTGTGAGCGAAGCCTTACAGATTATACAGAACGAATTTTTGTTGGCTATATGGGAAACGGTATATGTAACGCTTCTTTCGACATTGTTCTCGGTTATTATAGGTCTTCCTCTGGGCGTGCTTCTTGTCGTTGGCGAAAAGGATGGGGTGCTTCCCCTGCCGAGACCTGTTCTGACTGTGCTGGGCGTTGTGATAAACCTGCTTCGTTCGATACCGTTTCTGATACTTATGATTTTGGTTATTCCGCTGACCCGCGTGATTGTGGGAACCTCGGTCGGAACCACCGCGTCGATAGTTCCCCTTGTTATTGCCGCTGCTCCGTTCGTGGCGAGGCTTGTCGAAAGCAGCCTGCGCGAGCTTAATCCGAATATTATCGAGGCGGCACAAAGTATGGGTGCATCGCCTATGCAGATTATTGCAAAGGTTATGATACCCGAGAGCGTTCCGTCGCTTATGTCGAATCTGACGATTGCCGTTACCACAATCCTTGGTTATTCCGCTATGAGCGGTATAATCGGAGGCGGAGGCTTAGGTAAAATAGCCATTAACTATGGCTATTACAGATATAAGTATCTTGTTATGCTTGTCGCTGTATTCTTCCTTATTGTTTTGGTTCAGATATTTCAGTCAATCGGTACGCGCATTTCGGTCAAGTCGGATAAACGCCTGCGAAACTGATGAGAATATGACTTATCTGAATTACGTTTTTCTTGACAAAGCGTGTGAGGTGTGTTAATATTATATTGTAAAGGGCAAGGATGTCTGATTTTTTTCGGGACATCTATGCCTTTTTGTCTTTATTATAAAGAAAGGTGACATTAAAATGTTTGATACAATACATGAAGAATGCGGAGTGTTCGGCGTTTACGGGCAGAAGGACAGGAATGCGAAAAGCACGGTTTTGAGCGGGCTTTATGCGCTTCAGCACAGAGGTGAGGAAGGCTGTGGCATAACCGTAAATGATGACGGAATATTTAAAACCCATAAGGATGTCGGCCTTGTCGGCGATGTTTTTACCCCTCGGGTGATGGAAGAACTGGGTGAGGGGACTGTTGCCATAGGGCATACCAGATACGGAACAACAGGCTCTAATAATCGGACGAACTGTCAGCCGATAGAGGTTCGCCACATAAAGGGGCTTATGTCGCTTGTGCATAACGGAAACCTGACGAATGCGGCGGAGCTTCGACGGGGCCTTGAGCTTAACGGAGCGATTTTTCATACAACGGTCGATACCGAAACGATAGCCTATCTTGTGACGAGAGAACGTATTAAGCTTCCGTCGGTTGAAGAGGCGATTGAGTCGGCAATGAATGAGCTTGAGGGGGCATATTCGCTGATTATAATGTCGCCTCAGAAGCTTATTGCGGTTCGTGATCCGCGCGGAATGAGACCGCTTTGCTATGGCAGAAGAGAGGACGGAAGCTTTGTTATTGCTTCCGAAAGCTGTGCGCTCAGCGCGGTCGGGGCGGAATTCGTACGCGACATTGAAGCCGGCGAAATTCTTGTCTTTGATAAGGACGGAATACGGTCGATAAGGACGCATTGCGGAACAAAAAAGCGTGCGGTCTGTCTGTTTGAATATATATACTTTTCGCGTTCCGATTCGGTGATTGACGGAATGCCGGTTCAAAGGTCGCATTTGATGGCGGGCGAGTTCCTCGCAAGCGAGCATCCGGTTGACGCCGATGTTGTTATAGGGGTACCCGATTCCGGAATTGACGCCGCTTTGGGCTATTCGCGGGCATCGGGAATACCGTACGCAATCGGGTTTGTTAAAAATAAATATATAGGAAGAACGTTTATAACTCCGGGTCAGACGGACAGAGAAAACAAGGTAAAAATTAAGCTCAGTCCGATTGACGAGGCCGTCAGAGGCAAGCGGGTTGTACTTATCGACGACTCAATTGTCCGCGGCACGACAAGTAAGCAAATTATTCAAATGCTTCGCGATAAAGGTGCCAAAGAGGTGCATATGCGTATATCGTCGCCTGCATTTCTTCATCCGTGCTATTACGGAACAGACGTGGATTCAAGCAAGGGACTGATAGCAAGCAACCACTCGATAAAAGAGGTGGAAGAGCTTCTGAACGCCGACAGCTTAGGCTATTTAAGCCTTGAAAACGCAAAAAAGCTTGCCGGCGAGTGGGAAGAGCATTGCTGTACGGCGTGCTTTGACGGAAGTTATCCGACAGAGATACCTAAGAGCACCGATAAGGATAAATTTGAACATAAAATTTCTGAAGGGGTGCAATAGGTTACACTCAGCTCATACAAAACACGGAAATTTATTTCATAAAGGTTACAAAGATTTCATATTATTTACAAGGAAATTACAATTTATCGTTTCCATTAATTTTACATTGAAATATGCGGATGTGATTGTTATAATATATACACACATCAGGAATATATGAATATTCTAAAGCATAGTATTTTGTAATCAGGAATGCCGAAGTACATTTTTATGACATGTGAACGGCAGGGGGAATTGAAATGAAAGTTGAACGTGTGAATGAAAACAAGATTAAAGTATTGATTGACAGCGATGAAGCGCGGGAGCTGAACATTACTCCGGCTAAAATATCCGAAAACGCGCCCGAGGTTCAAAAAATGTTTTGGCGCGCCATACATATGGCGGAGGAAAACGGTGAATTTTCACTCGACGGGGCGAAGCTTTTCGTAGAAACCATTCCGTCATACGAAAACGGGATAGGTATGATGATAACGCGGGTTTGTTCAGAGGATGAGCTTGAAAAGGCCATCGATAATTGCAGCTATAAGGGAAAAATTCGCCGAAGCGAACTTCGGCCAACCGAAAACGCACCGAAGAAACAGAGGAAGTATATATATAAATTCCGTGACTTTGAAGCGGTTTGCAGCGCGGCGGAACAGCTTAAAGGAAAGTATTTCGGCGGAAGCGTTATGTATAAAATGGGCGATGAATTTTATCTGTATCTTACGCCGGCCGATGCACTTTCGGCTTATGAGTCTGACATAATCCTGCCGGAGTTCGGAAGTAAGGTTCCGCACGGTCAGTATGCTCACGGAAGGCTTAACGAATACGGCGAAGTTATGATTGATAAAGACGCTCTTGAGATTATCGATAAATATTTCTGCCATACTGTTTAATTATAAACTCGGCTTGAATTGATTGTTAAAAAGGAATTTTGTTCGGTTAAAAAGGAACTCTATTTGGTTTAAAACCCGGATAAAGTTCCTTTTTTGTTTGTTTTGCTTATTGCAGAAAACACAAAAGTCTGTTATACTGTTATAAACTGAATATTCGTACAAAGTGCCGGCTGTGCCGTTTGGGCATGGCCGGTGAAAAGGGAATCGGGTGAAAGTCCCGGACGGTACCAGCCGCTGTATGTACCAAAGCTTTATATCCATAGGTGAAAGCCGGTCATTGGGAAACCGAGAAGGCGGAGATAAGGCGCGAAGATAAGATTTTCATATGGTATAAGTCAGAAGACCTGCTTTGATGTTATCTTGTAAAATGCACAGGCTCACTGCGCAAAGAGGTGATGTTTTCGGCACAGGGGTTTATCTCTCGCGGCTTTATTTGTGTCGGATTGCGGAAGCACAGGAAAAATCTGCTGTGGTAATTTTATATTACCGCGGCTTTTTTGATTTTCGGACCGATTCGTCCGGCAGAGGGTGACCGGCGCGCGGCGGGAAATATTAATTATTCTTTCGGAATAACCGCACAATACTGAAAATGATAAAATTTTATATATAAACATAAGAAAGGAAAGATAAACTTATGAAAACAAAAATTTTAAGCAAGAGCTTGTATCGAGTACTGACCGCGCTGCTCTCGGCGGCGATGATTATGGCCTCGGTAACACTGCCGGTTTTGGCGGAGGGGGAAATCAATGTTTCGGACTTGCCTGAATTTTCGGCGGATGCAAATATTTCATCAGTTGATGCATTTAAGATCAGCAGCGAAACGGCACTTATTGCATTTGCGTCCGCGATAAAAGATGATAATGCAAAGGGCACTTATTCGTTGAAGGGAAAAGCCTTTTATCTTGCAAATGATATAGATTTAAAAGGTGAAGAGTTTACGCCGATAGCAAATGTAAGTTCTGTTAGTGATGGCTTTGCCGGAACATTTGACGGTCTAAATCACACTATAAAAGGCTTGAAAATTAATTCCAACAGCGATAATGGAGTAGGTCTTTTCGGAACAATAAACGGAGCAACGATTAAAAATCTTAAGGTAGAGGGAAATATTTCAGCATCCGGCAGTACTTTTGTTGGAGGAATTATCGGAAAAACACAGGGAAACGTAGTTGTTGATAGCTGTTCGTTTTCCGGAAGTGTCAGTAATAACAATCCGGATGATAATGATACAACTGCCGCTGGTGGAATTGTTGGGCGAGTAAATTATGCTAAAAAAAGTGTAAAAATAAGCAATTGTGCAAATTCGGCCGAAATAACTTCTGCTAACGGTTTAGCGGCGGGCATTATCGGATATTCGTCATCGAAAGTTGTGTTGAGTAATTGTTATAATACGGGTAATATTTCATCGAAATACTATGCGTCCGGCATAGGTGCGACTTTATCTAAAACGGCAAGTACAATAACTAATTGCTATAATTCCGGCATAACCACAAATACAAATAAAGGAACATATAACGCCGGTATATCGGCTAATTTTAAAGGTAAAGCAATAAATTGCTATTCTAAATACAGTACAAGTGATAAAATTGTAAATGGTACAAATGGAAGTGCAGCTCCCCTTCCCGATGGTGGCCTTAAAGCATCTAATTTAGGTGACGCCTTTAAAGATGGCAGCAACGGCTATCCCATACTCATATGGCAGGAAAGTGATGCTCCGGTTAAGACAGAGCCGTCTGTTAAAATAAATGGTGCGGCAGATATATATATGACAAATGTTAACCCGCAACCCACGATAACGCTTTTGGGTACCTGTGAAAATATGGATAGTTCCACACAGAAAGTTAAATGGTCTATTGAAGAGGGCGATGACATTATCAGTGGAAGCGAGGATAATAATAGCTATATCATAACCCCGAAAAAGGCGGGAAAGGCAAAAGTAAAGGCGACAGTTACATATGAGAAGAAAGAGTATAGTGCTACAGCTGAAATTACTGTTATGCCTTATATTACAACAGTAGAGATAGATGGTAATGTAAATGTCGGCGAGACGGTTAGGGCAAAGATTAATGTGTTAGGCGGAAAAGATGAGTATGATTATCAGAAGCTTCCTGTTTTGCCGATTGTATGGAAGTACAGTAAGGACAATGGCGTATCATTTGAAACAATAAAAACCGTAACGACAATCGATGATTACACCTATACCATTCCGAAAGAATATGAGGGTTATCAGCTGTTTTTTAGCTTTACATACAAAAACGGCGAAACATCGGAAGTAAAGATGCCGTCGAGAGCTATTAAGATTGGTCCGTCTATACAGAGTATAGTGGACAATGACAGCAAAGAGCTTTCAATTAATGATGCGGATATAAAAGCCGAAACTCATATTGAACTCCCTAAAATGGGAACGAACGGATCGACAATAACGTGGAAAAGCAGTGACAATACGATAATAAATCCGGAAACAGGTGAGGTAAAATTACCTAATACCGGAATTGCAGAGATAGAGCTTACTGCAACTGTCAGTTACCTCGAAGCAAGTCCAAAGATAAGAAAATTTAAAATAAAGGTATACTCACAGGCACAGATTGCCATCGATAAGGAAAACAAGCTTTCACCGGTGACAAATACGCTTAAGGCGTTGGGCGAATTTTATAAGCTTATGCCTAAGTTCGGAACGGACAAAAACATAGTAGAGATGTTTAAATCCGACCTTGTTAAAAAGGCAGCAGAGAAAAAAGAAGATATAAACGGTTTTGATGTTAAGCTTGTCAAAACGGAAGTTGTGTCGGGTAACGGAAATTCAAGCATTGATAAGGACGGCAATATTTCATATTATTATGTTGACCCGAATAAATATCCGACTCAGCATTTAGGTACTCATAAGGCAGATTTTAGCATTACGTTTAACGGAGAAACAGTAAATTATGACAATGTCTCGGTAATAGTTGATTGGGACGAAAAACGCGTAGAGGACGATATGACAAGCCAAATTTTGTCACAGATAAACATTCCGAATGAGACAAGCGAAGATATTGAACTGCCTAAAATTGTCGGTGATAAAAAATGGGCGATTGTTTCATGGTCAAGTAATGATACAGACTATATATCCGTATTAGATGATAACAAGACTTCTGCCGATACGGCGCTTGCACCTTATTCGGCGGTGATAAAGCGCGGCGCAGCGGATAAAAGGGTTGAATTGACCGCAACCTGCAAATTTAATTTTTCTGACAATGAAAACCCTATAATAGTTAGAAAAGTCTACCCTGTTACCGTTAAGGCGATTGACGCGGCGGCGGCAGAGGAAATAAAGAAAGGCCTTGACGAAAAGTTAGACACAGGCTTTAAAAAGGCAGGGCTTACCGATGCCGTGACCGGAGAAAAACTGAGTGCGGACGAAAGCGGAAAAATCACGGTCACAAACGACATAAAGTTCCCGACGACAAGGGATTTCGGCATAGACGGAAAGGAATTTCCCGTCAGCATCACAACCGATAACCACGATGTTGTTATTACCCCCGATGTCAACAACGCGGCACGCGTTGAAGTTATTCGTCCGGCTGTCGGAAAGTCCGCAGCAACGGCGAAAATCACACTTTCTGTTACGGATAAGAACACAAACGTTTCAGCGTCGCGCGAGTATACAATAGAGGTTCCTGCGCTTACAAAATCGGAGATAGACGCTGAAAAGGCGCTTATGGCAAAGGTAAAAGACGCATACTTTGACGGAATCCGCGGCGTGAATACCGATAAAAACGATATCGGCAGTAACCTCCGGTCATTCACCGAGGTATACGAAGAAAACGGCGAACTTAAATGGGTTCGCGATAATAAGAGTATGGTCGGTCACGGAATCGTTCCGACTCCGCTTGACGGGTGGTATGATTTACAGGCGTGGAGATTGTTCCGTTCAAGTAATCCGGCGGTAATATCTCACGAGAATTTGCTTGTTACCAAACAGACTAACGGTAAGAGCGTTACCGTGGATTCGGCTCTTTCGAGTGAAACACTCGGTAAGTACGGTGAGCTTTATAATTCCGATAAGACAAAGTATGCCGACTATAAAGACCTTGAAGAATTGTATTATCAACCCGTGTCGGTTGAATTGACTGTCCGCGGAACATCAACAAGAAAGGGCGTAAAGCCAACAGCGGTAAGTGAAAAAATTAATGTATCGTTTACACTTATGGATAACAAAAAAACCTTAATTGATACTGTGGAATATAAGGATCAAGATGAAACAACAACGGTATATGATATATTCAAAAAGGCTATGGATGCAAATAAATATACGTATGAAAAGCAGGGAACATATATTCCTTCAATCACCATGCCGGACGGAACAAAACTCGGTGCGCTTGACCGCGGTCAGAACTCGGGCTGGATGTACAAGGTAAACGGAAAGATTCCGGATGTTTCTATGGGTGCATACGGTCTGAGCGACGGTGATAAAATAATTGTGTTCTATACCAATGATTATACAAAAGAAAGCGGTATGTCGCATTACGGCGGCGGCAGCTCCGGCAGGAAAAATAACAATACAAATACATCCGACCAAAATAAAAATGATGATACATTAAAGCCGAACGAAAACAATGGTAATTCGGCGGTTTCGTTTGACGATGTTAAGGCTGATGATTGGTATTATAAAGCGATAAGCTTTGTCTGCGGAAAGAATATTATGCGCGGAACGGGCGAAAAATTGTTTGAGCCGGACGGCCTCTTAAACAGGGCCATGTTTGTAACTATTCTTTATCGTATGGAGAGCGAACCGTCAGCAAGCGCAATAAGGTTCAGCGATGTTAAAAACGGCGAATGGTATACAAAGGCTGTTGCTTGGGCGAGTGAGAACGGAATAGTAAACGGTATTTCGGATTCTGAATTTGCACCCGAAGACAACATCACCCGTGAACAGATGGCGGCGATAATCTATCGTTATATTAAGTTTAAAGGCGAAGATGTAAGCGTCGGAGAAAACACAAATATTCTGTCGTATGACGACGCCGAGGATATTTCGGAATACGCAATCCCTGCATTCTGCTATGTTGGCGGAGCAGGTATAATGAGCGGAAGAACACAAAGCACGCTTAACCCGACCGGAACGGCGACCAGAGCGGAGGCCGCAACGGTTATTATGAGAATGTTTGATAATGGATTGGTTAAATAATCTTGAATAAGACAGAGAGCGTCTCGCATTCGCGGGGCGCTCAGACTGTCGAAAAAGTTATTTTCAGCAAGATATTGTTATATTCTGTCCCTTGCCCTAAAAGGGGGGTGCGCCAGCAAAACTCGGGGGGATATAGCGGCGCAGATATAAGCGATAGAATCCCTAAGTCACCTATCGGTGACATTTCTCGGCTGTTGCCTCGGTCGGCGACAAGCGGTTGCCACCGGCAACCATCGCCCCTTTAGGCAAGGGAGCGGAATCCGGCCGGCATTTTATTAAAAATGAAATTTTTATTCACAAAATTATTGACAAAAGAGAAAAAATATGATAAACTAAAAATATAGTTAGCACAGACTAACTAAAATTCAAACCGAAGATAATTTCGGCTTTATTTTTTGATATGTAGTTAGATTAGACTAACTAAGGAGGGCATATGCTTGAAACATTGCTTGCGAAGCATTGCGGACCTGCGCTTGCGGGAATCAAGCCGGGGAATTTGGTCACATGTATTAAGAATGAAATTCCAAATTTAAAAAGTGATATTTTAAGGCTTAATTCCGAGCTAAACCGCAAGGATATTTATATTGAAGCAATATGTGAATGTGACAGAAGTATACTCTTGTTGGTGTACAGAAGAAAGCTGCTCGGTGAATATCTGAATTCCTCCGAGATATTTACATTGTTAAAAAAATGCGGCTATAACAAATGCAAGAGTATTGAAGATTATATCGAAAGGCTTAAAACGCGCCTTAACAACTCTGAATTCCCCCACGAAATCGGCGCGTTTTTAGGCTATCCCGCACATGATATTTATGGATTTGTTCATCATAGGGATGAAGGATGCCTATTGGTCGGCGAATGGAGGGTCTATAGGGATGCGGACAAGGCGGCTGAGCTTTTCAGAAGATATAAATGCTGTCGCTGTGCCATTTTAAAACGTTTGGCACAAGGGAAGACGCTTGCGCAGATTTTCTGTGTGGCATAAACTTAAAAACAATTTTGTCTAATACAAATTGTAAATAATTTTCAGAAGGAGGTTTTACGGATGAGTAAAACAGCAATTATTTATTGGAGCGGTACAGGAAACACAGAAGCAATGGCGGAGGCTGTTCTGGACGGAGCAAAGGAGGTTAATCCCGACACAAAGTTTTTCACTGTATCCGAAATTACCGCGGATGAAGCGGCGGGATATGATACGCTTATACTCGGCTGCCCGGCTATGGGAGCGGAGGTGCTGGAGGAAGAGGAATTTGAACCTTTCTTCACTGAACTTGAGGGAAAGATAAGCGGAAAGAACATCGCGTTATTCGGGTCGTACGGCTGGGGTGACGGAGAGTGGATGAGAAACTGGGAGGAGCGAGTTACCTCTGCGGGGGCAAATCTTGTAAACGGTGAAGGCGTTATGGCGAATGAAGAGCCTGACGATGAAGCAAAAGAGAATTGTAAAAAACTCGGCCGTGACGCGGCCGCATTATAAGGAAAAATAAAGGGTTGCTGCTGTATGAGTATTTCCGAATCATACAGCAGCCGCTTTTTTTTATGGAAGTTCAAGCTTTGGTTTTATTTCGTTTGCGGGGCTTCGCTTATCGGTGATGAATATGCGAAGCTCTGCTGTCTTATCCAGGTATAGGTCAAAATTGGATGTGTCTATGGTGTAGGCAGAAATACTTTCGACGACATCTACCGATGATTTATACATTTTGATAAGTTTTCCGTCTTTGAATACGCTGAATATAACATTGGCATTATCAATGCCTGACGGAACTCCGCCGACAGCCTTTATTGAAACATTATCAACCTTTTCGGGTACTGAATAGGTCAATTCAGATACGCTTTTTCCGTTTATGTCGCTTACACGCCAATCAGAACCCTGAATCGGCTCTGATATTCTTGAAAGCAGCATAATCTGATTTGGTTCGGCTGATAAAGCGCTCCCGTCATAAACAGTTTCATCAGCGGGGACAACGCTGTCATCGGTTCTCTGCCAGTTCTCAGAGAACGAATAATAATGTCCGCTTACTATATCCTTATATATACCCGAAAATTCAAGCTTTCCTGTGGGGATTGGCTCAGTCTTTTCGGACGATTTGTTTCGTATTAGCTTATAGTTTCCGTAATCTGTCATAATCAGGTCGCCGTCTGAGATTATCGGACAGTGATCAGAGTATCTGTCATAATATGTCGTTCTTTGGTATATGTCGGCATAGCCCTGTTCTTCGCTGAAAGAGAATGCAATATTTGTTTCGTCTTTGTCAAACAGAATGGCATTATCACTAATGCTGTACGGCGAGGTCTTTTCGTTCTGTTCCTGCGGCGATTCGTCAGTATTTTGCTCCGGTGCGATAAGGTCGCTTATACCCGAAATCGAAAAGGTGAGAAGTGTATCGATAAATTCCTTGGCGGTGTTTGCACCGAGATAAGGCTCGTTTATCACAACTTCCCCTTGTTTTGTGAATTGCTTAGGTTCAAAATACGGACTTTGGGTCAAATATGCCGCATATATATCGGCCTGTTCGTCGGTACGCTCAGAGGAAGAAGTAAAGCTCAGGCGAAGGCTTACACGATTTTTACCGTCGGTAAATTCCCGCGGCAGGGCGTATGTTGCGTATACAAAGCGTTTACTTTGGCTCTCCTTGAATTCGGGCGCGGTAAGCTCGGTTGTATTGCCATCCCTGTCGAGTTGTGAAACATAAATTTTTCCCGAGGCTTTATCCTCACAGCGAAACTTTAGTGTCAGATAATTCGGCGAGTTTGAAACGCATGAAAAGTTTAGAACCATTATTCCGCCGTTTTCCGGACTTCTGTAAGACAGTTGCCGTCCGTTTACACGGCGCCTTTTCGGCGCGCTGATGTTTACGCTTTCAAATTTTTGAGATTCCTCGCTTTGACCGTTCCCTATATCGATATAGTTGCCGAAGGTGTATCTCGAATAGTCCGGCGCGGACTCTGCCGGGATATTAACAGCATAAGAACGATTTATTGTATAATCATCGCATTTTATTTCGGCATAGGCGATGATGCTTGCGTTACCTTCAAACCATTTGGGGCGGGTGATAACTCCGTTTGACGAAATGTGACGGTTATTCAGGCTCTTGCCTGAGGTGTCATATTCCTCCCATTTCAGCTTGGAGGTCTTTCCGTTTCCGTCGGAATATGTTTCCGAGAGGTTAGTCATAACATAAGACGGAATATTCCTGCCGAGTGCGGAAAGAGCCGCCTCCTCGGCACAGCGTATCTCGGTGCGGTCGGAGG